>NZ_RKLQ01000001.1:1500000-1732736 GCF_019599405.1 Haloarcula salinisoli
CCAGACATTCCGTCGCGGCCGCCCGGCGGCCTCGAAGCCTGAACCAGCAGATGAGCGGCGCGAACAAGAGCGCGGTAAGCCCGACGTGACCCGGCGGATACATCGTCTTACTGGTTCGAAAATGGCGGGTTAAGGGTTCGTACCAGGACACGCTTTAATTACCCGGAGATAGCTGTAGTATCGATACCGGTTGACTCCGGTTAAGCGAGACGTAGCTGCCAGGTCCAGCCGGGTAACCACTGGGGCCGTGCAGGTACTACTATCCTAACGCGGTCGAGCGTGTCACTCGCTCCATCCGCAGAGTCACACCGAGAGTCCCATCTACCTGCAAGTAGTCGCTGTCTTCGCCCCACCGATTTATCGGGCTCGCTCGGGGCTGGACCCACAGCTCAGACAGCCACCGAATAATAGCTAGATTGTGACCGTAATCTCGTCCCAGTGCATATGGCAGCTTCCGGCGCGGAATTCGTATGGCTCTCGATACTCCGACGTTTTCAGTCCGTAAAGTCGGAGCGTCTCGACGTCGGTGCCGTTTACGAGATCGAACGTCCCAGTAGTTCCCTCACCGGCCGTCAGGTCGGTGAACGCGACCTCGACCGTCCCGTCGTCCCAGTCAAACGTCAGCGCTGTTTCGATCCAGCGCTCGTACCCGTAGCCGTCGCTCGGCTCGTTCCGCTGTGCAATTTCTGGTTCGTTGATGACGTTCCACTGTGGGTTATTGCTTCCCGTGAACAGTTCGAACTCGCCATCGGAGTTGACCAGCACGAGCCCGCCACCGTTGCTATTACTCGTCTCTCGCCAGTAGTACTTGAGCTCCCGTATCTGGGCTCCGCCGCCGAGTTCGGACGGCGACGCAGTGGCAAGTAGCGACACTTCGTCGTCGGTCTCGACTCCCGCACTGGCGTCGCCGCTGTAGGCGTACGCTTCGCTTCGCCCCCAGCGGTCGTCTTCGACAGTCCACGCGGTGAGCTGGGGGTCCTCGAACCCGAGTGTGAAACTGGTCCGGCTGTCCTCTGCGGCGTCTGTTGTCGTCTCGGTCCCGCCGTCTGGTGTCGTTTCGGTCCCGTCGTCTTCACTACCGTCTTCGTCGGACTCGTCGTCCAAGATACCCAGACATCCCGTCAAGCTGACCGTTCCAATGCCCGCTGCCGACGACAGCACAGTCCTTCTATCCATGCAGTTCCTTCGCAAAACTAATTATATAATTTCTTTGAACTACCGGGAGACTGTTCAGGCTGACGACATAAGATATCCCCAAGCCTGGACCCGGTCACCGTTCCCGGCGATCCACCGCTCGCCGATGTCGTCCCGGTAGTAGCCGTTGGGAACCACGATATCGTCGATGCGGTCGTAACACTGTCGCCGGGCCGCTTGTATCGTCTCGGCTTTCCCGGTCACGACGAGGGGTATCCCGTTCTCCCCGGCCACGCACCATTGGCCCTCGACCATCGAAGGGTCGCAAGGGCCGCCATCGGAGAGACACTTCGCGTCCTCCAGGTGTATGCCGTCGCGGTCAGCCGTCTGAAAGACGACGGTGGCGTTGCGTAAGTTCTCGTCATAGGTTTTCTCGTCGTCGAACGGGAAGGGCGGGAGCACGGCGCGAACGCCGACCTGGAACCCCAGGTGGACCCGCAGGCGGGGGTCCCGACCGTGTGCGAGGTCGTCCAAGAACTGCCCGGTCGGGGAGTCGAAGCCATCTTCCTGTACGGCGATTGTCGGATAGCCGAATCGAGGTGTGAACTCCAGGGGATAGATGCCGCTATCGTTGACGATGCAGTTGCGGTCGATGCTGAGCGTCACGCTGACGACGGTGTGGCCTCCGCTGTAGACTCCCAGTCGAAGTTGTCTGAAGCGCCGCGTCCATCGAAGTTGCTGGCCGCGCTGGCGGTAGCTGCCCGCGGAGTGGGTTGCGTGTGGGCGACAAATCGGTCCGGAACCGGACGCCATCGTAGATAGCTGCAGGAACCTCCACTGGAGGAACTGTTTTACACCGCTTGCCAGAACAGCAGGGTATGACACGCGAGGAACTCGCGACAGCCAGTGACCTGCTCGAATCGGCGGCCGACGACACGGCAAACGACGACGCGGGCGAGCGCCTCGGCGAGCTCGCCGGTCAGCTCGAACGGCTCTCGACTGCCGACCGCGGCCCCGACCACGGTCGACTCGCCCGCATCCAGTCGGCGCTGAACGACCTCCAGAGTAATGACGGGACCGACGTAGCCGAGACTATCGACGACGCCGACGACGCCATCAACGAGTACCGCTCGGACCTCGAAGGAGTATAACGACTAATCCTCGGCCTGCGACTCGTTCGCGACCCGGCGGTCGGCTGCTGGCTCGCTCGCCTCCGGGCCAGCCCGGGAGGCCAGATACTCGACCAGCTCGTCGTCAGAGACCTCCCAGCGGAGCGTCACTAGCCACTGGTTCGTCTCGCCCTCGGTCGTCGACTGCTCGACGAGCTCGACGGGACCGGTCGGTTTCGGTCGTGGCCCGACGAGGTCCGTCCGCCGATGGGAGCCCCGGTCGGTCAGGAGCTCGGTCCGGAGGTCGGCCAGATACGCGACCAGTTCGGCCGGTTCGAGAGATTCGGTCCGCTCGGTGGTGAAATGCGTCGTCGCGCGACCGACGCCGCCCGGCCCGCCCAGCGAGTGCTCACCGATGACCGCGTTGACAACGGCGCCCAGCAGGAGCACCAGCGCCGAGAAGTAGAGGTACGTGACGACGACGATGACTCCGCCGAAGAAGTTGCCCGCGCTCGGATCCGCCACTGAGAGGTACAGCTGGAAGAGTCCTTGCAGCGCCCCCCAGCCGACGGCGGCCACGACGACGCCGGGCAACACGTCGCGGACGCCCAGGTCCGCGTCCGGGAAGACGTAGTAGATGGGGTAGAACGCGACGACGAGCCCGGCGAGCAGCGCGACTGGCGTCAAGAGGTCGCTGAACGGGACACGGTCGGCGAGCCCGCCCAGCACGATGCTGGAGCCGACCATCGCCACGAGCGCGACGGCGAGCGCGACGAAGACGACCAACCCGTCACGGAACTTGTCGACCAGGGAGTTCGTGTCGACGGTCTCGTATATCTCCGAGAACGCTGTGTCGAGTCCGCGGAATATCTTCAGCGTCCCCCAGACCAGCACGAGCAATCCGATGATGGACGCGCCGGCGCCGTTTGTCCCCCCCTGAAGCAGCCCCGTGACGAGCTCCGCAATCGGCCCGGGGAGCCACCCGATTGCACTCTGGATGACCTGCGTCTCCAGCCCGACGCCGACGGCGGTAAACAGGACAAACAGCAGTAACAGCATCGGCGCAAGCGAGATGAACGCGTGGTAGGCCAGGGCTGCGGCCATGAACGTGACGTTCTTTTCCGAGAAGTCCGAGGCGACTCGCTTGCCGAAGTCGATTGCACCGGACTGGGTGACCATGGTCAGATTAGTAGCTTTATTGAGAAGAAATTGTGATGCGACTTCCACGTCCAGTGGTTCCGGAGTTGTTTCTCGCTACGTACCACCGTCACTTCGCGAGGCTCGTGGTCCCTACTCCTCGACCAGCTCCTCGGCCAGCAGCGGCACGAACCTCCGCAATCCACCTTTTTCTGCCTCGGGTGTGCTCACTACGCTCGCACACCACTCGTTGAAAAACGTGGGCGAAAAAGGCCACTCGCGGCGCAACGCGCCGCTCGTGGTCCCTACTCCTCGACCAGCTCCTCGGCCAGCAACGGCACGAACGTGCCGATGTCGGTGACCATTCCCACCGCCTGCGCGGAGCCGCGGTCGACCAGCTGCGTGACGGTGGCGGGGCTGATATCCACACAGACGACCGGCGTCGTGGAGGGGAGGCAGTTGCCGACGGCCACCGAGTGCAGCAGTGTCGAGAGCATCAACACCATGTCGGCCTCGTGGGCCTGCGCTCGGATGGCGTTCTGTGCTTCGACGGCGTCGGTGATGGTGTCGGGCAGCGGGCCGTCGTCGCGAATCGAGCCCGCCAGCACGAACGGGCGGTCGTTGGCGACACACTCGTACATCACGCCGGACTCGATAGTCCCCGACTCGACGGCCGCTTCGATGCCGCCCTCGCGGATGACCTCGCTGATGGCGTAGATGTGGTGTTTGTGGCCGTGACGAGCGTGGTCCAGTGTCTCGGTGTCGACGCCCAGCGACGTGCCATAGAGGTCCCGCTCGATGTCGTGAACCGCGAAACCGTTGCCAGCTGAGAGCATATCGATGTGGCCCTCGCGAACGAGGCGAGCGAGGTCCTCGCGGGCGCCGGAGTGGATGAGCGCCGGCCCACAGACCGCGAGTACGTCCCCGCCCGACTCGCTGGTCTCTCGCATCGCGTCGGCGATCTGGCGGATAGTCGACTCCGAGGGCCGTTCGGCGGAGACGCCGCCCTGCATGAATCCAAAGGTCCCACCCGAGTCCCGCGGTCGTTCCGGCGGTTCGACCCTGATACCGGTGTCGCCCGTGACGACGCGGTCGCCCGCCTCGATGGCGTTCAGGACCTTGGTGTAGGCGCGGGGGCCGTCCGAACCGTCACTCGATGGCTCGGGTTCGACGACGATGGCACAGTCCATCTCCATGTTCTCGACCGGGAGCCACTCGTCCTCGTAGCGGACGAACGTCGGGTGGTTCGTCGTCGAGTAGAAGCCGTCTGGGACCACCCGGTCGGCCGGCGCCCGCTCCAGTGTCGCGTCGGTCGGGTCGGCCGGGTTCGCGCCGTGCTGGTGGAGTTCGTGGACGATGGACTGGAGCGTCTCTGTGTCGTCGGCCTCGACCAGTAACCTGGCGTAGGATTCCTCTTCCTTCCGCCGGCCGATGTCGAACGCCTCCACGGTGAACGAACCGCCCATATCCATCACGATGCTGAAGGCTGTCCCCATCGTCCCGGAGTCGATGATGTGACCCGCCAGTTCCACCTCGCGAGAAACCGTCATGCGTGTGGAATGGTGACAAGACGCAAAGACGGTTGGGGTGGGTATCGAAACGTGTCGGAAAGAGAGAGTCTAGTAATTGCTCCCTTGGGTTATTTCGATTGAGTAGTCCGGCTGAGTGTACACCTTCCTGAGTTCGCGGAGTCCCACGAAAGTCATGACGCCTCCGAACGGCACAGCTATGAATGCTCTCCCGGGGTTATAAAAAGAAAATAGTATGGACACCGCTCCAAACCCGACCACGAATAGCCCGAAGATCGTGCCCAAAACCCGACCTTTTGTCCCATAGACCATTCTACTCATACTGTTGTGTAAATTACTATCTGCATTAATACTTTGTATAAAATATGAAGGAGAAGCGTACAGCGCCACGAGAAGACGACAAGGCCGCTGTAACGGATATGCTGGTTCCGCTACCGGACCGGCGCCCTGCTACCGGGTACGCGAGTCCTCGCGGACCGGACCGTCGGCCAGGCCTGACACCACAGCACCGATACGTCTCCACCCGATACCGACGGTGATGACCCGACGCGGCTACGAGAACGCTGGCTATCGGCGGTTGTTCGACGGCGACGGACTCACCGTTGGGCTCGGCCTGCCACTGACGGGCGTCCGGGAGTCGACGCCGGCCGTCGAGGCCGAAGTCCGGCTGGCCAAACGCGCCGAGTCGCTGGGCTTCGACGGCCTCTGGGCCAGGGACGTACCGACCTTCTGGCCCCGCTTCGGGGACGCCGGCGGGGCCTTCGACACGTGGCCGTTGCTCTCACATCTGGCCGCCCACACCGACGACATCGCGCTTGGCACCTCGAGTGTCGTCCTGTCGCTGCGCCATCCGATTCACGTCGCCAAGTCGGCCGCCACCGTAGACCGGTTCTCCGACGGTCGGCTCGTCATGGGTATCGCCTCCGGGGACCGCGACCCCGAGTACCCGGCCTTCGGCGTCGACCCCGACGAGCGCGGCGAGCGGTTCCGCGAGCGCGTCGCGGCGGTGCGGGCCATCTGGCGCGAGGAGTTCCCCGAAATCGAAGGGTCGTGGGGCCGTCTGGATGGCGAGCTGGACGTCCTCCCGAAGCCGACGACAGAGACGCTCCCACTCCTGCCGACGGGCAACGCCCGCCAGTCCGACGAGTGGATTGCCGACCACGGCGACGGCTGGCTCTTCTATCACCTCCCGGAGTCCACCCTCGAATCGTACCTGGAGCGGTGGCGCGAGCAAACGACCGACAAGCCGTTCGCCATCGCCGTGCGGGTGGCCTTCGCCGAGGACCCGACCGCAGAGCCAGAGCCCCTGCATCTTGGCTACCGCGCCGGTGTCGAGTGGTTCCGCGAGTACTTCCACCGGCTCGAATCGTACGGGCTCGATCACGTCATCGTCGGGCTGGAAGCCGACGACCCACAGGCTGCGATGGAGACGTTCGCGAGTACGGTCCTCCAGGAGCTCTGAGTGACGATACCCTGTGTCCGCGCGTATATCAGGCTCCAGCACGAATCCACGGTATCGTGACACAGTCGAAATCGCTGTACAAGGCCCCCAGAACGACTGTCTCCCAGGACCAGGGGAAGTTCCGCATCCACTTCAACTTCCCCGGCCGGAACCACCCCGACCACGACGACCACGGCTACGGCCCGCTGGCGACGGTCGTCGAGTCGTTCATGGACCCGGACACGCTCATCGGGATGCACCCCCACCGCAACGAGGAGATCATCTCGTGGGTCCCAGACGGGGTAATGCGCCACGACGACCGGCAGGGAAACGAACTGGTCACCGACCCAGACCACCTGCTGGTCATGAACGCGGGCCGGGAGTTCTGGCACGAAGAGCGCACGCTCGCCGAGGACCCGCCGCTGCGGATGTTACAGATTTTCGTCCGGCCACACAGCCTCGGGCTGGAACCGACGATACAGCACGAGCCGATTCCGACGCCGGTCGACGGCGAGTGGCGACACCTCTTCGGGCCAGAGGGGACGACAGCGCCGGCGTACGTCCGGAACCAGGTACACTGCCACGACGTTCGGCTCCCCGAGGGGGCCAGCGTCGAGTTTCCGACGGTCGAGGGCTGGGATACGTATTTTTACGTCTTCGATGGGGCGGTCGCGGTCGCCGGCACCGATTTCGACCGCGCCGAGAGCGGCCTGCTGGTCTCGGGCGGCGAGACCATAACCGCGACGTCCGACGCCGTGGTGGTCGCGTTCAGTATCGACCCGACGGCACCGGTCACGCGACAGGGTACAATCGGCCGCTGAGACGGGCTCCGTTAAACGTGCCCGTGTAAGACCCCTATGGGTCCACCCGTCGGTCGACGGCCCACGACAGCGAGGGGTCTACGTCACAGAGCCGGTCGTAGAACCGCCTGAGTCCGGCCGACTCGGTTTCGGGCAGGACGTGTAGCCGGACGGTGCCGTCCCGGACCGCCACGCGGAACACGTCGGTCGTGTCCTCGTCGCGGACCAGCCACAGCGGCATCGGTAGGTCGTGGAAGTCACCGTAGCGGTACGGGCCATCGGCGAGTATATCCGTGACTACGGCCGCCAGCTCGGGCTCGGTGTGGCCCCGATTCGGAACGAGTTCGAACTCCGTGCCGCCCTCGTACTCGACGCCGCTGCCGTGGGGGTATCGTCGGGTCGGCCGGGCCGGAATCGAGAACGAGGGGTCGCCCGTCATCTGTGTTGTCGTTGGTCGTGATAGCGCTTAAAATCGCGGGCGCTCGACCCAGGTGGCTATCCACCGTGATAACTGGGCGCTTACATTTAAGCGAGGAAATATCATGGTTTATACTATGAGAAGTGACGCCCCCGGGTCATCACTGGTGCTCCACGCTGGGAGCGACGACGGGCTGGTCGGCGACGCGGTCGAATCGCTGGGGACGGACGAAGCGACAGTCCGGGCCGTCGATAGCGAGGCGGCGGCGCTGACCGCGGTCAGAGAGGAGTCGGTGGGGTGTCTCGTCTGCGAGAGCGAGTTCGCCGACGGCGACGGGCTGGAGCTGCTGTCGGCGCTCGAAACGAGCGCGCCGCTGCTGCCGACGCTGTTCCTGACTGACGACCCGTCACTCGGAGACGCGGCGCTTTCGGCCGGCGCGACTGATATCGTGGTCAAACAGGACGGGCTCGACCCGGTGGCGGTACTGGCCCGCCGGCTGGAGAACACACTGTCCCGGGGGCCAGCAGTCACTCGTGACGCCGACGAGGAGGCGGTTGCCCTGCTACAAAGTATGTACGACGTCACGACCGATACGGAGTCGAGCTTCGAGGCGAAGGTCGACCGGTTGCTGCGACTGGGCTGTGAGACGTTCTCGCTGTCGAACGGGTTCCTGACCCGTATCGAGGGCGGGGAGGCCGATGGGAAACAGACCATCGTCCAGTCGCGCGGCCCCCACGAGAAGCTGTCTCCGGGCGAGTCATGCCCGCTCTCGCGAGCCTACTGTCGTGAGACCGTCCGCACCGACGGCCTCCTGGCGTTCGAGGACGCCGTCGAGGCGGGGTGGACCGACGACCCCAGCTACGAGGAGTTCGGCCTCGGGTGTTACATCGGCGGCAAGGTTGTCGTCGACGGGGAGCTGTACGGAACGCTCTGTTTCGCCGACACCGAGCCACGCCAGACGCCGTTCACCGAGCTGGAACGGACCGCAGTGCGTCTGATGAGCGAATGGGTGAGCTACGAACTCGAAGGCCAGCAGGCCCGCGCGGAGCTGGAGCTGAAAGAGCGCG
Source organism: Haloarcula salinisoli (assembly GCF_019599405.1). Classification (NCBI taxonomy): domain Archaea; kingdom Methanobacteriati; phylum Methanobacteriota; class Halobacteria; order Halobacteriales; family Haloarculaceae; genus Haloarcula; species Haloarcula salinisoli. The sequence goes on from NZ_RKLQ01000001.1 coordinate 1,508,636, forward strand.
CCATGGACGAGGCCCCAGTGGGCATCCTCATCAGCGACCCCGACCAGCACGACAACCCGGCAGTGTACGTCAACGACCAGTTCACCGAGATGACGGGATATCCGGAAGCCGACGCGCTCGGCCGGAACTGCCGGTTCCTCCAGGGCGAGCGGACCGACCCGGAACCGGTAGCCGAGTTGCGGGCGGCGATAGACGCCGAGCGCCCGGTCTCCGTCGAACTCCGCAACTACCGCCGTGATGGCACCGAGTTCTGGAACCGTGTCTCGGTCGCGCCAATCCGCAACAGCGAGGGCGAGGTGACCAACTACGTCGGCTTCCAGGAGGACGTCACGGAGCGCAAGGAGCACGAACTTGAGCTCAAACTTCGGAACCGAGCGATTTCGGCGGCCCCAATCGGCATCACCATCCACGACACGTCCGCCCCGGCGTTGCCGGTCACGTACGCCAACAGCGGGTTCGAGGCCATCACTGGCTACGAGCCCACGGCCATCGAGGGGGAGCCACTCTCGATGCTGGCGGGCGCTGAGACGGAGCCGGAGCGGGCCGGAGCGCTCGAAACGGTCGGCGGTGAATCGGCCTCTGAGACGCTCCTGCTCTACCGGACGGACGGGTCGCCGTTCTGGGGACGGGTGAGTATCGCGCCGGTCACCGACGAGGACGGGGAGACCACACACGCCGTGGGGTTCCTGCAGGACGTGACCGAGACCAAACAGCACGCCGAGGAGATAGAGCGGCGCCTCGACGAGTTCGGCGACGTTCTCGCCGCCGAGCTACAGACGCCACTGCGGGACGCCCGGTCGCGGCTGGCCGCCGACCTCGACGAGCTCTCCCCTGGGGACCTCAGCGCCGCGCTGGCGGCCATCGAACGGACGGACAGCCTCATCGACGACCTCACCACGGTGCACTCCTTCTCGGTGAAATCCCGCGACGTGTTCGAAACGGACGGGAGCGCGCCGGGGACGGACCCGTGACCGGGAATCGACCGTGGTGGCCTCGCTGGGGCTCGACCTCTCTCTGAGCACCAATGGACCACCTCATCACAGATGTCGTCATCTGCGAGCAAAACCGCACGCGAGCAGAGCTGTACGCACTCTGGCTCGACCAGGTGGACGCGGCGGTCGCGCTGACGGCGCGGGAGGCGGCCGACGCCGTCGATGAGGGGACGGCCGTCGTGGTTCTCGACCAGCGCTTCGCCGGGGAGAAGACGCGGAACCTACTGTCGCTCGTTCGGTCGGAATCGCCGCTCTCCCGGGTCATAGAAACCCGAGAGCGGTCCTCGCCGTTCCCGGAGCTTGGCCTCGACCACCACCTTGTCAAGCCCGTCTTCGAGGCGGAGCTGACCGACCTCGTCGGGACCCTGTTACTGCGGGCCAACTACCATCTGGTGCTCCGGCTCTACTACCAGACGACAGCCCCGCTCCTGTCGCTGCAGAGTCAGACCGAGCCGAACGACGCGGCGGTCGAACAGCGAGAACGCCTCGAGGCCCGGGCCGAACGGCTCAAAGACGTCATCGGGACCTACCAGGCTGCGATGAGCGAAGACGACATAGCGGCCGTCAAAGACGCTGTCAACTACACGCCCGTTCGGAAGGCCCACGATAGCGACACCGATACCGGCAGCAAATACCGGCCAGATAAGTGCTCCCGTTGTCGGGAGCCGTGGAACAGCTCGCCGTCGGAGGGTGGGACCAGAGTCACCAGACTGGGAGCGTACGTCTGGCGGTGTGGTAACTGCGGCCACGTTCAGATGCGTGCCGACCCGAGCCACCAGGACGTCGGGAAGTTCCGCCGCTGACCGACGGTTCCGGGCCCGCGGGTGGTGCGATTTATCCGCACGTGGCCCTTCTGGCCGAGTATGTGTGGCCGTTACAGTCTGTTCGCGCATCCAGCCGACATCGAGGCCCGCTTCGACGCCGCCTTCGACTTCGAGTTCGAGGCCCGCTACAACGCCGCCCCGAGCCAGTCGCTCCCGGTCATCACCGGCGAGGACCCCGACACGATTCAGCGCATGGAGTGGGGCCTGGTGCCGTCCTTTGCGGAGTCACGGAACGACCACGGCTACATCAACGCCCGGGCGAAGACACTCGCCGAGAAGCGGTCCTTTGCCGACGCCTACGAATCGCGGCGGTGTCTCGTACCCGCTGATGGGATGTACGAGTGGGTGGAACAGAACGGTAGCAAACAGCCGTATCGGGTCGCCCTCCCCGACGACGACCTCTTCGCCATGGCCGGGCTCTACGAACGGTGGGAGCCGCCCCAACGCCAGACCGGACTCGGTGAATTCGGTGCGAGTGGCGACCAGGGTGGCCAGGACGAGGTCGTCGAGACGTTCACCATCGTCACGACGGAGCCAAACGACACCGTGGCCGACCTCCACCATCGGATGGCCGTGATTCTCTCCCCCGATGAAGAATCACAGTGGCTCACTGGAGACACCGACACCGTCGCAGACCTGCTCGACCCCTACGGCGACCCGATGCGGACCTATCCGATATCGACGGCCGTCAACAGCCCCAGCAACGACTCACCGGACATCATCGAGCCCGTCGATGGCTAGCGGATGAACTCGTGGGTGTTCGTCTCTTCGGTGAGTTCGCGCTCCGGCTGTGGGCCGAAGGCGTCCTCGTGGATGAACAGATACACCATCAGGACCAGCGCGAAGACGACACTGCCAAGCGAGAGTGGCGTTCGCACACCGGCCAGTAGCGGACCGAAGTAAACGACCACGACACCCGAGAGGCCGAGAAGCGCCAAGGCCAGCCCGAGCTTTCGCAGCTGCGCGACGTACAGGGCGGCCAGTAACAGGGCGAAGCCAACGGTGAGTTTCCCGATACCGATGGCCGTCGTCAGACTCAGCTCGAGTTCGACCACCAGGTCCAGCGTGCCGGCAGCGAGTTGCACCGCGCCGAGCGCTACGAGAAGCACACTGACCCCGTACGCGCGGGCCTGGCCCATCGCCATAGCAACACAATCGGCGGCCCGGCGTAATATCTCTATGGGGCGTTACTGAACCCGACCGAATGCGAGCGTCCCGCTGATGGACTCGATGTAGGCGTTGACGACCTGGCCCTCGCGGGCGCCGGAGACGAAGATGGTATACTTGCCTTTCTCGGCGACACCGTCGCCCTCGCGGCCGGTGCCGGTGATCTTGACCTCGTAGGTCTCGCCCTCTTCGAGCGTGGGCGTGTTCTGCTGGGTGGTGTTGCTCGAACCCTTCGAGACCGGACGGAAGGCACCGCAGGCCTGACAGCGGAGCATGTCCACGCCGTCCTCGGTCTTGAGGACGGTGTCGGGCAGGCCACACTCCGAGCAGGTGACGTACTCGGCGGTGTAGGCGTCGATTGCGGCCTGGAAGTCGGCGATGTCGAAGGAACCGTTGTAGCGAGCCTCGCCGCCGTCGAACTGTCCGTTGGTCCCGAACTCGCGCTGGATGGTGCTGTGGAGGTGCTGGGCGTCCCGGGAGAGGGCGTCGGCGATGGCCTCGAGGTTGGTCAGTCGTGTGAACGCGCCGTCGGTCTGACCCTCCGGCTCCGGGATGGAGAGGCGCTCACCGGCCTCTCGTGGCTGGTCCGGGAGCACGTCGTATGCTCTGTCGAGTGCGGCTTCGTAGTTCATACCGGAAGGACGGGGTTCGAGCCTAAAGGCGTTCCGTGATAGCCCCTCGCACCGACAGTCCGGCGCTACCGAGATGCGTGCGTTCGTAAGCCACTGCAACCGGAGCTAAGTTCCCGATAACAAATCAATTCGTCCCAGTTGCCAGCGGTATGTCCAGATACGGGACACGCAGACGGTTCCTGACCGCAGCGGCAGCTGCCTTCGCTGGTCTCGGCCTCGCCACGACCACCGACGCCGACGACCACCGCACGTTCACCGTTGAGCAGGACGGCGACTGTTACCCGGTGGTTCCGCTCTCGGGTGACGAGCCCGTCGAGGCGTTCTACGAATGGGGGCTCGACGAGCGCTCGTACAGCTCCGAGGGGACCCGGGAGCTACAGGACTCGGAGACGAGCCTCCTGTTTCTCTATCGAGGACCCGAGGGGCTCAGCCTCGTCGTCGTCCACGACGCGGCGGACGACGGGACCCCTGGCGGAAAGGTCACCTTCGAAATCACGGGCATCCCGGGGAGCGCGACCTGGGCGGTCAAGGACGACCTCTACGAGGCCGAGACCAACGTCGACACCTGGGAGGTCAACGGGACCGTTCTGGAGGCAAACGAGAGCACGATAACCGACGACTACAACGCCTCCAGCGAGAACGAGACCGCGGGCGATGGCAACGAGACCGAGCCGTACCAGAACGAGACGGAGGATACTGCCATCGACCAGGGCAAGAACGATACCGCGGGCGATGGCAACGAGACCGAGCCAGACCAGAACGAGACCGCAGCGAGCACGCGAACCGACGAGATAGACTGGTGGTGGACCACTGGCCGGACCGACGGGGGCGCGCTCCGCGGGCTCGCGGTCGACGACCTCGAGCTCCGCATCGAGCCCGCGTTCAACGACGAGGCCGAGCTGGAGGACACGCCGAACGACGGCGAGGTGACGTCGTGGGAGCTGCTCTCCGGCGACCGGGAGGACCCGGACCGGACCGCCCTCGACCTGCGCGAGCCGCTCACACTCCGGACCGGCAGCTGTGACGGCGACACGCCGACGGCCGACGACGCCACGGAGGCGAACGCGACCGACAACTCGACAGGGACCGAGAGCGAGGGCGAAACAACCGACGCGAGCGAAGATGGGGAAGATATCGCAGCGGACAACGAAGATGAGGCGGACAGCGACGAGAGCGAATAGCGGGCGGGGACAAGAGTCGGCTTTCGCGGCCCGCCCGACGGCGTCAAACTGCTGTGGGTCGGTTATTCGAGGTGGTGGTAATCCAGTTCGTAGCCGGTGTCGACGGCGTCCTGGACTTCGGAGCTGGGCTCGGCCACGCCGCGGGTCCGAAGGTCCAGTCCGGTCGGCCCCTCGCTCATAACGATGTTTCGCCGCCAGTCACCGTCGGTCTCGGGGTAGTCCGTCCGGTAGTGTGCGCCCCGCGATTCGGTCCGTTCGAGGGCGGCCCGCAGCATCGTCTCGGCTATCGGGAGGCTAAAGGAGAGGTCGACGGCGAACTCGAACTCCCGGCTCGTTCGGTCCCCGTCGATACGGAGGTCGGCCGTCCGCGCCCGGAGGGCGTCGAGTTCGGCCAGTCCCTCCCGCAGTGACGCTTCGTCCCGGAGGATGCCGGCGTGCTCCCAGAGGATGTCTCCCAGGTCAGCGAGTAGCTCGCGGGCCGTCACCTCGCCCTCGCTGTCGGCCAGTTCCGCGAGCGCGTGGAACTCCCGCTGGGCGAGCGCGCGCTGACTGGCAGTGACGGCCGGCACCGTGTCGTCGACCTGCTCGGCGACGTGTTCGCCGACGAGCTTTCCGATAGCGACGGTCTCGGCCAGCGAGTTCCCGCCGAGTCGGTTGGCGCCGTGGACCCCCGCGACCGTCTCGCCGACGGCGTAGAGTCCGGGGACGCCGGTTTCACCCGTCGAGGAGTCGATGTCGACCCCGCCCATCGAGTAGTGGGCCGTCGGTGCGACCTCCATGGGCGCCTCGGTGATGTCGACCCCGAGCGACCCGAACCGCTCGACCATCGACGGCAGGCGGTCCTTGATGTACTGGTCGTCACGGTGGGAGATGTCCAGATAGACGCCGCCGTTGTCGGTGCCGCGCCCCTCGCGTATCTCCTGGGCGATGGCCCGGGCGACTACGTCACGGGCGTCGAGTTCCATCTGGTCGGGCGAGTACCGTTCCATGAACCGCTCGCCCTCGGCGTTTATCAGCCGGCCACCCTCGCCCCGAACGGCCTCTGTCACGAGCCGCCCGTCCCACTCCTCGCCGTAGCGGGCGCCGACCATCCCGGTCGGGTGGAACTGGACGAACTCGATGTCCATGAGCCGGGCCCCGGCCCCGAGCGCCAGGGCGGGCCCGTCGCCGTTGTTCTCGTCCGCCCGCGAGGAGTGACGGTGGTACAGCGCCGAGGAGCCCCCGGCCGCGAGCACCACGTGGTCGCTCCGGAAGAGCACGAACTCGCCGCTCTCCATGTCGAAGCCCATCGCCCCCGCGACCCGCTCACCGTCGGTCAGCAGCCGCGTCACCATCACGTTGTCCCGGTAGGGAATATCCATCGACTGTGCTTTCGCGACGAGTGTGTCGAGCATCGCCTCGCCGGTCCGGTCACCCACGAAGCAGGTCCGTCGGAACGACTGTGCGCCGAAGTAGCGCTGATTTATTTTCCCGTCCTCGGTCCGGTCGAAGGGCATCCCCCAGTCGGCCAGTTCGCGGATGCGGTCGGGCATGTGCTTCGCCGTCAGCTCGACGGCCTCCGGGTCGTTGATGTAGTGGCCCTCGTCGAGCGTGTCGGCGGCGTGAATAGTCCAGTCGTCCTCCGGGTCGAGGCTCCCCAGCGCGGCGTTGATACCGCCGGCCGCCCACGTCGTGTGGGCGTCCCCGTGGTCGCTCTTGCCGATGACCAGCGGCTCGACGCCGGCGTCGGCCAGGGCTATCGCGGCCCGGGCGCCCGCCGCGCCCGCGCCCACGACGAGCACCGGAACTGACACCGTCTCGTGGTCGATGGGGTCGTCGCGCACAGCCACTGTTTCGGCCGTCTGCAGGCGATCTCGCATGAGCTAACGTAGGGGCTGTACACGGATAAGCCTCGCGCGCGTGCGTGTGATTGAAAATATGAATTCGTGACAGACTCGGCTGTCGGAGCCTCACCCGAACAGCAACAGCGCGTTCGAGACGACGACAGCACACGTCACAGTCGCGAAAAGCGCCAGGAAGACGGCGGCGTTCCGGTCGTCGAGTAGCGCCCAGCCGGCGACCAGCCACGCCATCGCAGCGAACTTCACGAGCCCCAATCCGGCGAGGCCGAACTCGGCGAGCATGGCCGCCATGACGACGTTGCCCTCGCGCAACCCCGCCTCCAGCCCGACCATCGTCAGGACGATGTCGGCTGCGGTGGTCGCGAGGATGAGCGCCCAGAGGACGGCGTGGCTCCGGGTCATGCGCCGCTCCCGGCGCAGCGTCAGGAGCGCGTCGTCGCTCTCGGCAGTGGAGACGACCGGCACTGCCCGACAGCAGGGTACCGAGGCATTTGAGCGCTCGGGTGCAAACGCCGACAGTATCCACACACATATCAACACGCTCGCGCTACCGAAGGTATGGTCCAGATCGACCTGACCACGAGTCAGGAGCAGACCCTGACTGCGCTGGTCAACCAGCACCGCCCGGGGGAGGGGCCAGTCAAGGCACAGGTCGTCGCCGACGAAGTCGACCGCAGCCTCGGTACCATCCAGAACCAGATGCAACGGCTCGCTCAACTGGGCGTCGTCGAGGGCGTCTCCGGGCCGGCCGGTGGCTACGAACCGACCGAGCTGGCCTTCGAGGCGCTCGGACGGGAGCCACTGGACGAGACGGCGGCCGTCACCGTCGCCCACGACTACGAGCGCCTGGACGTGACCGTCGACCGACTCACGTTCACGAGCGTCCACCATCCCGAGAGCTGTCGGGCCGAGTTGCACCTCCAGCAGTCGGTCGCCGACTTCAGCGTCGGGCAGGCCGTCGCCGCGGGACCGCTGCCCCTCTCGGGGCTGGTCGTTGCGGGCACCGTCGAGGCCATCGACGACACGTCGAACACGCTGATTCTGGACATCGCGAAGCTCGAAGCGCCGGTCGAGTCACCGGAGTGAGCGCGCCCGCTTTCGCTACCCGCCGTGTTTTCGGTACCACACCCGCTCGCCGACCGGTGACTCGCCCTCGTCGATATCGAGACGCGAGAGAAAGAGGTCCCTGATAGCGAACGTGACGACCAGTTCGACCGTCTCGCCGTCGGCCGTTGCGACCGTGACCACGCAGTGGCCGTCACGTTCGCCGACAGACTCGATGGTCCCGACCGACCAGCGGTCGACGTGATGGGACGGCTCCCGCGCGTGGATGCGGTCGTGGGCCACTTACCGGCCCCATTCGTAGAACCACCAGACGCTGCCCAGCAGCAGGAGGCCAGCACCGAGGGCGGAGGTCGCGGGTTCAGGGAACACGAACAGAACGAACCCGACGAGCATCATCGTGACCGGCTCGACCTCGTCGAGGTAGTCGCTGAGTACCATACAGGAATCTCGGCCGGCGAGATAAAAAAGCCGTACGCCACTCAGGGTGGGGGCGACTCAGCGTCGTCTCGGGGACGGAACTCGATGGGGAGCTCCTGGACACCGTAGATGAACGCGCTCCGGACCGGCTGGAGCCGCTCACCGCCGGGCCGGACGTCCGCGGTCCGCTCGAAGAGGGCGTTCAGGCCGATTCGAGCCTCCATGCGGGCCAGCGGCGCGCCCAGGCAGTAGTGGGTCCCGCGGCCGAAGCCGAAGTGTGGGTTCGGTGCCCGGTCGACGCGGAACTGGTCGGGCGCGTCGAACACGGCGGGGTCGCGATTGGCCGAGCCGAGCCACGGAACGACGGTGTCGCCTTCCTCGATGCTCATACCCTGGAGCTCAACGTCCCGCGTGGCGATGCGGGCCAGGGCCTGCACCGGCGAGCGGTACCGGAGCACCTCCTCGATGGTGCTCTCTATCGGTGCCTCGCCGGTCCGAACCCGCTCCATCGCCGCCGGGTGAGCGGTCAGACAGCGCATCGCGTTGCCGATGAGGTTCGTCGTGGTGATGTTGCCGGCGACGAGCAACAGCATACAGAACCCCAGCGCCTCCTCGTGGGAGAGTCGCTCCTCGCCCGCGGCCTCGGCGATGACGGAAATGAGGTCGTCTTTCGAGTCCCGTGCCCGGTCTTCCAGTTTCGCCTCGAAGTACTCGGCCAGTTCCTCGCTGGCCTGCTCCTGGCGCTGCCGGAATGCCTCGAGGGCCGCTTCTGAGGTGTCGGTGGGCGTCTCGACGAGCGTCTCCGACCAGCCCCGGAACTGCGGGCGGTCCTCGCTTGGCACGCCGAGCAGTTCGGCGATGACGATGACCGGGAACGGGTACGCGAAGTCGTCGATGAGGTCCATCCGCCCGCCGTCGATAGCGTCCTCGAGCAGGTCCGCGGCGATGTCCTCGAATCGCTCCGCACGCTGTGTGATAGCCCTGGGACGGAACCAGTCCTCGACGACGCCCCGCAACCGGCCGTGTCGCTCGCCGTCGGCGGTCAGCATCGTCTCCAGAATGGGGCTCTGTTCCGCCTCGGGCGGGAGGTCGATGGCGCTGGCCAGCCGTGGGTTCGAGGAGAACGTCTCCGGGTCGTCGAGAATCCGGTCGACGTCCTCGTACCGGAACACGTCCCAGCACTGTCGGTTCTGGTCGTACCGGACCGGTTGTTCCTCGCGCATCTCGGCGTACCAGTCGAACGGGTCCAGCCACGCCTCGCGAGTCGACAACGCCTGCGGGACGCGTTCGAGTGACTGGCCCTCGCCCTCGTCGGTGGGTGCGCTCATACACCAGTTAGAAATTCGATAGGTATCAACGTCCGGTCGCGGGTGGGCAAGGCGCCTTCAGCTGGTAACGAGGTGACTATTCACGTGAGTCGTACTCCTGGTAGATGAGATGGCCACAGGCCTTGCAGTGGGTCGCGTCGGCGTCGTGCGCGCAGAGCCCACAGTCCGGACAGGTGACATCGACCTTGTCTCTGGTGCGCCACTCCTTGACGATTTTCCCGGCCTGCCACGGGATGACGATGATGCCCGCCAGAATCGCGGCGACCGTCACCCACCGTCCGGCCGCCGTCGCGGGGATGATATCGCCGAACCCGACCGTCGAGACGGTGACGACCACGTAGTAGAACGCGTCGCCGAAGGTCTCCACGTCGGGGTTGACCGTCGATTCGACGCTGTAGAACAGGCCAGCCGAGGCGAAAAAGAGGACCAGCACCGTCAGCAGGAGCTTCAACGCCCGCAGCGTGTTGTCGTCGATAGTGCCGAAGAAGAACTCCGCGTCGTCGGTGAACCGATAGAACCGCAACACTCGAATCACGCGGAGGACCCGCAGGAAGCCCACGTTGAACGGGACCGCAGATACCGGCAACGCGACCAGGGCGAACGTCGGGACGATGGCGACGAGGTCGACCATCGTGTAGCCGTTGGAGAACTCGGCCCACCGGTCGGCAGCGGCGTAGAGCCGCAGGGCGTACTCGACCGCGAAGACGACGCCGATAGCGACCTCGAGACGCCACAGGAACGTGGTGGTCGCGGCCGAGACCGGGTACGTCTGGGCGACGTACACCGCGACGAAGACGAGGTTCAAGACGAGAAGCGAGACGTCGATAGCCTTCCCGAGATAGGTCTCGTGGTCCAGCAGATAGAAGCGGACCTGCCGCCGGAAGTCGCTCGTTCCCGTCGAAGGTTCCATCGTACACGTGACTGGAGGAGACAGCTACGTAGGCTCTCGGGTTCGGAGTGACACGGTAAAACGAGACCGGACCGACGAGAGCCCGCTATTCGTCTTCGGTCGCAGTCGCCTGTGCCAGCGCGTCTTCGGGTTCGACCCAGATGACGAACTGGTCGTACTCATCGCGGTCGACGACGCCGTTGATGTACTCGGCGTCGACAGGCGGGTGGTTAATCTCCGACTCGGGGACCGGGACGACCTGGCGGACCTCGTCGACGACCCAGCCGATGGCCCCCTGGTCCTCGAACTGCTCGGGGTCGAAGACGATGATGAGGTTCTGCTCGCCCTCGCCCTCGATGTCCATCATCTCCTTCGGTTCGAGGATGGTCGTTATCTGGCCGCGCAGGTCGACGACGCCGTCGACGAAATCCGGCGTGTTGGGGACCCGCGTGACCGCGTTCCGCTTGACTATCTCCTCGACGTACTCGATGTCGAGACAGTAGTACTCCTCGCCCAGCGAGAACTCCAGGACGCGGACCACATCTTCGGACTGGGTGGCGTTCCCTTCCATCGCCGCGCGGGCGCCGCCCTCGGTGGACTCGACCGACGAGGTGGCCATCGCCTCCTCCAGCAGTTGCTGGTCGGGGAGCTCGACGCCGCTGATGTCGCCGGGTATCGTGCTGGCGCCCGTGGCTCCCGCCGGGACTGCCGGGCCCTCACTCCCCGCCTCGGCGTCGGGAGCCGGGTCGGTGTTCGCTACGCCGGCTGTCTCCGACCCGGCGTCGGCGCCACTCTCGGGGGCCGACTCGCCGCCCATGACCTGGGCCGCGGATTCGGCCGCTCGCTGGGCGGCGGCCTGGGCGTCGCTGGCGTCGACAGCGTCGTCGGAACCGGCCCCAACCGTCGACCCGGTCTGGGATTCGACGGCCTCGGCGGCTTGCGAGGCCGCGCTGGCTGTCGTCGACGACTCCTCGCCGCTCTCGCTCGTCAGCGACGAGAAGCCGGTGTCGTCGGTCGAGGGCTCGCCGGCACTCTTGTCACGGTCCTCGGTCCCACTGGTCGAAGGCTCGTCGGCGACAGAGCCGGCGTCGCCGGTCGACGCCGACGGGGGGTCCTCGCCGTCCTCATTCGGGGTGTCGTCTGTCTGGTCGTCGGTACCTCTGTTGCCTTCGCGCATATTACGGATGCGCTCTGCTCTGTCCATGCGGTCGTCGCTCATGCTGTCACCTTGTTGTAGCCGAACTTCTCGTCGAACCGCGCCGCGATGTCGCTGAAGACATCGGCCATGTCACACTGTTCCTCGGTCCCGAAAATCGACTTGCCCTCGGTGTAGGCCCGCTGGAGGGCCACCCGTTTGCGGACCTGCCAGACCGGGCTGTCGGGGAACGCGGCCTTGAACCACTTCAGCATCGTTTCGGCTTCGGAGGTCGTCTCGATGCGGTTGGCGACGACGCCCAGCATCTCCACCTGGATGTCGGCCTGCTGTTCCAGGGCGACCATCTGGTCCATCAGCAGTTCGATGGCCCGCTCGGAGGTGGCTTCCGCCAGCGCCGGCACGAGGACGTGCTGGGCGGCGAAGACGCCGGTGTCGGTCAGGTTGCCGTAGAACGGCGGCGAGTCGATGATGACGTAGTCGTAGCCCGTCACCGTATCCAGCGCCCGGTCCAGCGTATCGAGCGCGTGGCTCCCGCTGACCATCTCCGGGGTTACGTTGATCGCGAACTGGGAGAGCACCGACGGGTCGATGTCGAGGCCGCGGGCGTCGATACGGGCGATGAGGTCGGCGATGGTCAGCTCGTGTTCCGCCTGCAACATGTCGATGTTGGACGGAACCACGTCCATCTCCTCGTGCTCTATGATAATCTCGGCGAGTACCCCAGGGTCGCCCGTGAGCGCGTCGAACAGCGACGGGGGCTGGGCGTCGTAGGCGTCGACGAGTCCCAGTCCCTCGGTCGCGTTCCCCTGCGGGTCCAGGTCCACGAAGAGGACGTCCCGGCCCCGGTCGCTCAACGCCCCGGCTACGTTGATAGCTACAGTCGTCTTGCCGGTCCCGCCCTTCGCGTTGGTCACGCAAATCCGGGCAGGGCCGGACGTTGAACCCCGGTTCATCGTCGAACTGTCCGAATGTCGGAGGTCGGCCGGTATAAAAATACGCCCCCGATTATCAAACGCGTAACTGGCCGCATGCAGTCGATTCGCCACCGAGCGGCCGTCTGGCGGCGTCTGACGGCCGTCAGACCGACTGCAAGATTTAACTTCGCGTAGTTGAAATAGGGATAGCATGACTATCAACCCGCGCGACTACGACCTGGACGAGCTGCGGAAGATGGCTCGCCAGCGCGGCGAGCGCAACGGCGGGCTGTCCGAGGACGAAGACGTTCCGGACCCGGCCAATCTGGAGATGGGGCTGGAAGACGCCGACGAGGAGATGCTGGCGGGCAGTTCCTTCCGGTCGGGACTGTATCGCGAGTTGCTCCCATTCCTCTCGGGCGAGAGCCAGGAGAAACCGTATCTCGCCGCGTTGCCCGAGACCTACGCCGCCGAGTTCGTCGTCTTCGAGTGGCTGGAGTTCCTGCTGATGCACTCGGGGTACCAGGGCGCCGACGAGGCGCTTGCGTACTACGAGTCCATCGACTGGATCACCGAGGGGGTCCGGTCGGACCTGTCGGACTACCTGCTCGGTATCGACGAGACGGCGACGAACGACAGCAACGACCTCAGCGTGGACGACCATATGCTGAGCCTGGTCTACGTCGCGAAGCTCACCGGCATGACATAACAGGCTATCACGCGGGTCATTATCGGCGCTGATTCTTGACGTGAGGATATATACCGGGGCAGCGACAACTGGCGACCGTATATGAGTGACGACGACGCGGCGGAGGCCGACGAAGCGGAGTCGACGGCCGACGACTCCGCAGAGAGCACGAGCGGGGGGACGGTTCCGGTCGGTGTGAAGCTCGGCAGCACCCGGACTGTCATCGCCCTGCCCGACAACCACGGGACAGAGAATCGCATCATCCGGACGCTGACCTGCATGGCGACCTACGAGGACGCCCTGACCGGTGAGGAGAAGGTACTCTACGGCGAGGAGGCCGCCCGCGAGTACCCCGACCGCGTCGAGTACATGCTCCGTTCGGGCCTGCCCGAAGACAAAGACCGCGCCGAGATGACCAAGACGTTCTTCGAGGCGCTCATCGAGGCAAACGACATCCCCGCAGACAGCGGCGTCGTATACGCGATTCCCACCATCGACAACCCCGCCGGGCTCGAGAACCTGAAATCCGTCATCGAGGACTCGGGCATCGGTCTCAAACTCATGGAGAGCTATCCGGAGTCGCTGTGTGGCTCTATCCCCGCCTTCGGCGACGACCTCGAAGCCATCGACGAGATATTCATCTCCGTGAACATGGGCTCGACGAACCTCGAAGCCTCGGCGTACCGCCGGGGCGAACAGCTCGCCCCCTTCACGACGGGTGCGGTCACCGGCAACGAGGTCGACCGGATGATAGCCAACTACGTCGAGGAGGAGACCCAGGGCCGGGTCAATATCGACACCCAGACTGCCCGCGAGTACAAGGAGGAACACGCCGACTTCCTCGATTTCGAACCCTTCACCGACATCATCCAGCAGCCCGGCGGCGGCACCCACGAGTTCACCATCGAACGGTCGGTGATGGACGCCGTCGACGAGTATCTCGACGACGCCGTCGACGAACTCGCCAACACCTTCCTCCCTGAACTGGCCAACGACTACATGAAGGTGTACCAGCTGGCCCTGGACCGACCCATCGTCATCACCGGGGGGATGGCCTGTATCCCCGGTATCGTCGACGAGTTCGAGGAACGGCTCAGCGAGGAACTGAACCGCGATATCGAGGCGACAGCGGCCGAAAAACCCGACGAGGCGCCCACTGTCGGCGCCCAGCGCATCGCTGCCAGACTCGTCGAGAACAGCTAACGGAGCCAGTACAAATCGACCCGCACCCGACCGTACGACAGTATGCGGGCGGTGTGTGAACCGTTTCAGCTGGTCCCGTTCGAACGCCAGCAGTCGAACCAGCCAACGATTGGTGGGTCGCCGCTTTCCCCGGCCCTCGCTGTCAGCGCCCTGAAAGCGTCCGTGTCGATACGGAGGGCCGACGGCGTCTCGCCGCCCTCAGCCTCCTTGTGCTCTCCCGTGACTCCCTGTCTGAGGCCTGCCATGGCCCACTCTTCGGAGCCCTGATACCTAAAGCCAAGTCAGACGCGCGTCAGTCGGCCAGCAGACCAGTGCGATGCACACGTGGGAAAGAAGATGACGGCGGCCGAATCTTTCCACGGTTGTCAATATTTATCACCGGAGCAGATACATTAATATCTGAATATCAGAATAGATAGGTGAGTATCTTAGTATCTGGTGGTCTACCCGCAACTAATGGGTCGGATTATCAATCTAAATAGCTGGGAAGACGACGAGCTGCCGGACGTGGTCAGCCGGACCGGAGGGGGTGGGTTCCTCTCTACGGGCTATCTCGCGGACGAACCTGCGGTGGCGCTGGTCGAGGACGACGAGACGATGCAGTACGTGCTCACGAACCGGAAACGCGGGGTCACGGTCGAATCAGCCACGGAGACGGCACAGGTCAAACCCGATAGCAGCCATCGGACCGTCGTGGTCGTCACGGACCGCCGGCTGCTTGTCCTCGTGGGGCGTGACGGGGGGGACGAGCAGACCAGTATCGCCCTGTCGACTGTCACCGATGTGGCGGCGACGAGGGGCCGACGGAACGGCGAACTCGCCGTCGAGCGCGACGACGACACGACGTGGCAGATTCCGACCGGGACCGACGGGCTGGACACACTCGCGGCGTATCTCGAGGAGGCGGCCGCCGCTTGGCGGGAGGTCGAAGCGTCCCTTTCGGCAGTCGAGGAGAGGCTCTCGGCGGCGGCCCGGTTCCAGCGGGACGGCGAGTACGACCGGGCGCTCTCGGTGGCGCGCGAGACCCGAGACGCCGTCGAACGCGCCCGGTCGAGGGCTGTGGGGTTCAACAGGGACCACCCCGGGAACGCGCTGCAGGCCCGGAGCCAGCGCGTCGTGGCACAGCGGGTCGCGACGCTCGGGGCCATCCACGTCGCGCGAGCCAGAGAAGCGGCGGGGACGGGCGACCGCCTGTTCCGGGCCGGCAACTACGAGGGCGCACGCGAAGCGTTCGAGCGGGCCCGCGAGGAGTACGATTCGGCACTGACCGAGGGGGAGCGCCGGCTCGAGGACCCCCACGCGATACGCGTCGAGCGCAATCGTGTCGACCGACTGGTCGCGGATATCGACGACTCACCGCTGCCGTCGGCTATCACGGCCGACAGAGCGGCCGTGGCGGCGGAGGACCCGGCCGAGGCCGCCGCCCACTGGGAGACGGCGCTGTCGGGGTATCGGCTGGCACTCACCGCGGCCGAGGGCGACGGCGACAGCCTCTATCGGGGCGACCCCGACCAGCTCCGGGACCGTATCACCACCGTCGCCGAGAGCCTCGCGGCGGCCCAGCGGACCGTCGGCGAGGAGGCCAGACGGGCGGGGGACTGGTACGCCGACGCCGAGCAGTACGAGGCCGCACTGGAGGAGTTCGCGACGGCTGCCGAGGCCTTCGACGGAGCGCTCGAAACGGCGACCGAGAGTTACCGGGACGCGGTCCCACACCTGAAAGCAGACGTCGAGGCACTCCAGCGGCGCATCGACCGGGCCCGGGCCGCACGTGACGGTGAAGACCCCGGGGCGGACCGCATCGAGTCCGACGACGAACCGGCCTACGAAGTCTCGGCGACGCTGGGCGACGTCGAGGGGCCGACGGAGATCGCCGACGCCATCAAACCGCCGACGGCCGACAGCGGTCCGGGACAGACCGTCGAGCGGCTGGAGCGACTCGACGGGCCGGCGGTGACCGGCCTCGTTGCCGAGGCGTTGACCGCGACCGGGTGGGAGACACAGGCCGCCAGTCCGCGGACGCCCTTCGACCTCCTGGCCACCCGCGGCGACGACCGGATGGGCGTGGTCGTCAGCGACGGGGGCGACAGGGCGGCTGTCACCGAGTGCGCACAGGTGACAGGCGCCGCCGGGACCGACGCCGTCATGCTCGCGACCACGAGTCCGGTCCCGGACGACGTCGAACAGACGGCGACGGAGCGAGACGTCCGCCTGCTCGACCGGGAGTCTCTGGCTGCTATCGTGGACTCGCAGGGATTGACCCTCCCCGCGCCGGCACAGTGAGCCGTGCTTACCATGGTCGGCGAAGGTTTATTCTCATGCAAGGAGTATAATTATCTATAATGGACTGTTCCGCCTGTGGTACCAGAATGACGTACAACGACGAGACAACAAAGCTCACGGAGTTCGTCTGTCCGCGCTGTCACGAGACGGTCATCGACTGGAAGTCCGAGGCCCGGGCCGTCCGACTGGCCTGAGACGGCGGCCGGGCAGTTCCGGACATATCGGTCCGTGAGGCAAGCAGAAGCGAGCAGAATCGAAAGCGAACAATTGGCGAGCGTTTTTATATTTGCGTGTTCGAGTGTGTCCAATGGGAGCCCCGCTTCGCATCGGCTGTCTCGTCGACGATGCTGACCCCGAGCAGTCGGCAGCGTACGACTGGTGTGAATCCCGGTTCGACGCGGTGGCCCGCTGTCGACCGGAGTCGTTCGACCCGACCGAGTACGACGTGCTCTGGTGGCACCGTGTCGACCCGGTCGACCCGGCGATGGTGTCCGACGGCGGGCCGCTGTCCGCGTTCGTCCGGGACGGCGGCACACTCCTGCTGACGCTTGCCGCGATGACCGCGGTCGAACCACTGGGGTTCGACGGTGTCGGCCCGGACGCCGTGGGCTGGGCGGAAGTCACCGACCCGACGGGCCCGCTGTGGAAGCGACTCTACGCCGACCACCCGATAGCGGCCGGGTTCGATACGCTCCGCGTCCACACGCGTGGCGCCGGTGTGACGGCCCCGTACGCTCGCTACGAGACAGTCGCCCCCACGGACGGGGACGTGCTGGCCAGCACGGCCCGGGGCGACCACGACGCGGTCGCGGAGCGGTCGGTCGTCTCCTGGCAGCCAGGTGCTGGCCGCGTCGTCGGCATCGGTTCGGCGCTCTCCTTTCGGCAGCCAACCCACGACATCTGCCGGGGCAACCGGGAGACGCTCGTCGCCAACGCTATCTCCTTCCTGGCGAACGAGGAGACGGTCCCGCTCACCGGCCGGCCGAAGGACAGCACGACGCTGTCGGCCATGCGGGACCGACTCGGCGAGGACCCCCACCGGCCGGGCTATCACGTCACCCCGCCCGCGAACTGGCTCAACGACCCGAACGGGCTCGTCCACTGGAACGGCCGGTACCACGTCTTCTACCAGTACAACCCCACCGGCCCGTTCCACGGCACGATTCACTGGGGTCACGCGGTCAGCGACGACCTGGTCCACTGGGAGGACCGCCCGGTCGCCCTCTCGCCGTCGCCCGACGGCCCCGACCGCGACGGCTGCTGGTCCGGGTGTACAGTCGACGACGACGGTGTCGCGACTATCCTCTACACCGGCGGGCGCGGCACCGAACAACTGCCGTGTCTGGCGACCTCGACCGACGAGTCGCTCACCTCGTGGGTGAAAGACCCCGAGAACCCGGTCATCGACGAGTTGCCCGCCGAACCCGAGGTCCTCCGGACCGAGGACTGGGACGGCGAGTTCCGGGACCACTGCGTCTGGCGCGAGGACGGCGTCTGGCACCAGCTCATCGGCGCCGGGATGGAGGGCGGGGGCGGGGCGGCACTGCTGTACGTCTCGACGGACCTGCGCGAGTGGACCTACCGGGGGCCCATCCTGACCGGGGACCGCGACTCGGCGGGGACCGTCTGGGAGTGTCCGGAGCTGCTGAACTTCGGCGAGAGACAGCTGCTGCACGTCTCGAACTACGAGGACGTGATGTACTTCCTCGGCCAGTACGACGACGGCAAGTTCACCGTCGAGCGGCGGGGCAAGCTCGACCACGGCGACTTCTACGCCCCACAGTCCATGTGGACC
Organism: Haloarcula salinisoli; assembly: GCF_019599405.1. Classification (NCBI taxonomy): domain Archaea; kingdom Methanobacteriati; phylum Methanobacteriota; class Halobacteria; order Halobacteriales; family Haloarculaceae; genus Haloarcula; species Haloarcula salinisoli. The sequence continues at coordinate 1,527,011 of NZ_RKLQ01000001.1, forward strand.
GACGACGGCCGCACGCTGACCTGGGGATGGGTCCAGGAAGCGCGTGACGTCGGCGCCCAGTGGGACGCCGGCTGGTCCGGGTCGCTGTCGGTGCCCCGCGAACTAACGCTTGCCGAGGACGGCGGACTCCGACAGCGGCCCGCGGCGGCACTCACCGAACTGCGCGGCGACGGCGAGCACCGCGAGAACCTCCGACTGCGCGCGGACGAGGGCCGCGAACTCGACGTACAGAGCCGACAGTTCGAGCTCAAGGCGACGGTGCGACTGGAGGACGCCGACGCCGTCGAGCTTCGCGTGCTTGAGACGCCCGACGGCGAGGAGCAGACGCCGATACGCTACACCGCGGCCAGCGAGGTCGTGGTCGACCGCACACAGTCGAGCACGACGCCGGAGGCGACGACCGACAGCCAGCGGATGACGGTGACACCCTACGACGCGCCGCTGTCGCTCCACGTGTTCGTCGACGGGAGTATCGTCGAGGTGTTCGCCAACCAACGTCACTGTCTCACCAGCCGCGTCTACCCCGAGCGCACGGACGCGACGGGTATCTCGCTGGCTGCCACCGGCGGGACGGCGACGGTGACCGGGCTGGACTGCTGGGAGCTGGACAGCGCCTGGCGCTCGTAGAGTGGCCCTGGCTCAGAGCGTCGTGCTCGTACCGCTGTAGCCACAGTCGTCACAGGCGGCGGTCTCTCGCTCGCCCAGCGTGTAGACGGCGACGTGGCCGCCACAGCGGGGGCAGTTCTCACCAGCCGACGGCTGGCGCGCCTCGGTCAGGACGCGGTCGAACATCGGCGTGGTGTCGCTGCTTGCGATGACCTGCGCGTGGACCGCCGAGGCGGACTCGTCGACGGCGGCGCCCCAGATGAGGACCGCGTCGTCGGGAATCGACGCCTCGATGCCGTCGACGGCCTCCACGGCGGCGGCCAGTGTCAGGTCCTCACCGCCGACGAGGTTGACCAGTATCGACCCGAGGCTGTCGACGTCAACGTATGGCGCCGAAAGCGCCGCCTCGACCGCGTCGACCGCGTCGACCGCCACGTCGCCGGTGTCACGCGCGGTACCGGTGGTGATGGCCGCCGCCGTGCCGCTGCCCAGCACGGTCCTGACGTCCGCCGGGTCCAGGTTGATGACCCCTGGTCTGGCGATAAGCTCGTGGAGCGTCGTCACGACCGACCGGATACCCCGCCGATGGTAGCCCGGCGGGATGACCACGGTCGCGTCGACGGCCGACCGCAAGCGGGCTATCTCCCGTGCCGTCGTGGGGTCCAGTTCGTCCGCCGTCGCGGGCGCCCCCACCACCGCGATGGTCACGCCCTCCCGTTCGGCCAGACGCTCGAGCCACTCGGTCGGCGGGACGGTTCCGTTCGCGAAATCGGTGGCGAAGATGGTGATAGAAGCGCGGTCCTGCGACGGGCTCGGCGGCTCCGAGAGCGCCGTGATGCCGGGGACCATTCCGAGCGTCTCACCGACAGACGCGACGCCGGCGTGGCCGATGACCACCGACTGGTGGTGCTCCAGAACGGCGACGGGTTCTCCTCGCATAGACAGGCTGTACGGCCCGTATGACCCATGCGGACTAAAGTTGAACGGGCGACTGATGGCCAGTTGTCAGGTGAGCGCCACTCCCTACCCTACACCGACACAACTCAGTGACCGTAGCCCCCACGCTGGTCGTCCGCGTGTGCCCGGGCGAGCAGCTCGCGCTCTGTCGGCCCCAGGGATTCGCCCGCCATTGGAATCTCCCAGTGCCCGAGTTTGCCGACGATTTCGGTCCGGGTGCCCGAGACGTCGAGCCGCAGCGTCGGCCCGAGCGTCCCGCCGAACCGTCGCCGCTGCTCGCTTTCGGGGAGGTGGGCAATCTCGTCGAGCGTCTCGCCGGCGAAGTCGAAGTAGTTGAAGAAGTTCTGGACCAGCACCTCCCCGTCGTGGGGGAACGCCATCCACGAGTACGCCTGGAACGGCGCGTTGGGCGGGTTGGTAGCGACCAGGCCCGAGCCGTTGAGCGGGACGTACTCGCCGTGGAGCTCCTCGGCGACGAAGCCATAGAGCGCGTCGTAGCCCGACAGCTCCGGCCCGAAGGTGTGGAGGTGACTGGAGATAAAGAGGTAGTACAGCCCGTCGCGGTAGACGACGTGGGGGCGTTCGAGTTCCTGGTTGACGCCGACGGCGTCCAGCAGCGGCGCTTCGAGTTCCCACGCCAGCGGGTCGCCGGTCGGCGAGTGGGCGATGCCGACGCTGCCGTTGAACTCCTGCTTGCCGGCGTCGCCGTCGAAGAGGTCGCTCCCCTCCGGGACCGGCGAGTTGGCCTCGAAGAGGAGCCACGTCTCGCCCGTCTCGGGGTCCTCGAAGAACCACGGGTCACGGAACGTGTATATCATCGCCCGGGACTGGTCTTCGCGTTCGTACCGCTCGCCGTCGGGGGAGAGGAGTTCGTGGTGGGTCCAGGGCCCACGGAGCTCGAAGCCGTCGGTGGTGTCTACGCGCCCGCCACTGGCGGCGACGATGCGCTGTGAATATGTCAGCTCCTCGGCCCCGTCCGTGCCGGCCGCCGTGTAGAACAGATACACGTCGCCGTCGTCGTACAGCGCTGACCCGGCCCACTGGCGCTGTCCCAGCGCCTCCGAAAACACCGGCCCCGCATCCTGCCACTCGCGACCGTCCGCCGAGTAGAACGCACGGATGGTTGCCACGTCGTGGCGTTTCCCAGGCAGGAGCTCCGCCGGCGCAGTCAGCGAGAAACACACCCGGTAGCCGTCGACCTCGGCGAGCGTGCCGTCGCGCTCACGGAGAAACCACGTGTCCCAGATATGCAGATGGGGCATCTGGTCGGTTTCGGGCGGGTAGAACACCGGCGCGGTCGTCTCCCCGGTTCGTTCGAGACCGGCGGCCTGCTCGCGTGTCCAGCCGGCACGGGCGCGATATCCTGGCGCGCCCTCACCGGGCGAGTGGTCGTTCATACCCCTGTGGATGGGAAGGACCGAAATAAAAGTTCGCAGCGAGTACAACGGCCGTTGTATGTGGTGCGTTCACCGCCGGCCGGACGGTTGTTCGCGAGCGCCCTGGACCCAGCCTCCCTACTTGTCCGCCGAGTCGTTTTCCTCGTACCCGACACCCTCGGGCCCTGTGATGTCGAGCGGGCGAATCCACTCGTACCAGATGAACACGACGCCGAGGCCGTATCCCATCGCCCAGACGGCGCTGCCGACCCACGGATACCCCCACTGGCTCAGCAGACCGTTGGCGAGGCCGGGGACGATGACCACCGCAGCCACGGTCAGCCCGAGGACGATTGTCTCGTTGCGGTTCATCGGCCGCCCCCCGCCGCGTGCCCGATTCGCATACCCCGCCGTATGGGACTGCGGAATTTAGGGGTGGCGTTTCAGCCACATCACGAGCCGGCCGGCAGCGTCGGGAGGACTTCGGCAAAGTGGCCCACAGCGAATCCGTAGCCAACCCATTTTTATCGCAGTATGCCTTACCCCGGATGACGGGAATGTCTCAGAACCACACTGGCCGGCCGTCACAAGAAGACATTGAGTGGTGCTACGACGCCGTCCACAGAGTGTCACGGACGTTTAGCTTGACAATTTCGGAACTCGACGAGCCGATGGCGCGCGATATCTGTGTCGGATATCTTCTCTGCCGTGTCGCCGACACAATCGAAGATGCCGGACACATCCCCCCCGCTGCCCAGTCAGAGCTACTCCGACTCTACAGCCAGACTCTTGACCCGGACGCGGACGCATCGGTTCGAACGTTCGACGACGCCGTAAACGAGTGGCTGCCGGCGACACTGACCGACGACTGGGAGGTCGTCGACAACGCCGCCCGCGCCGTGGGCGTCTTCCGCTCGCTCGATAACCACGCCCTGGAGAGCATCCGCGGACCAGTTCGGGAACTCGTCGACGGAATGGCGATGTTCGTCGACCGCTACGCCGACGAGGGCGGCCTGCGTATCAAGACCCTCGACGAGCTAGAGGAGTACTGCTGGTACGCGGCCGGCACCGTCGGGACACTCGTGACGGCGCTGGTCTCCCACGAAGCCACGCCGGAACAGACCGAGCAGATGGAGGAGAACGCTCGCGCCTTCGCGCTCTTGCTCCAGCTCGTCAACGTCGCCAAGGACGCGGCGACCGATATGGAAGAGGAGAACAACGTCTACCTCCCGCTAGAATTGCTGGACGAGGAGGGGCTGGACCACAGCGACGTCGGGAACCCCGACAACGTCGAGTCGCTGGTCCCGGTCATCGAGCGTGTCACCGCCCGCGCCGAGGGCTACCTCGACGGCGCCCAGACGTGGCTCGAAGCGATGCCCGAGACCCGCGGCAACACGCTCTCGGCGTGGGCTATCCCGTTCTTGCTCGCGGTCGGCACCATCCGCGAACTCCGCGAACGGCCCGCCGATGTCATCGAGAACGGCAACGTCAAGATAACCCGCGACGAGGTCCACGCGGTCTGCCAGCAGTTCATCGGCGACAGCTCGCCACCCATCGGCGACCTGCGGACCCGCATCAGAAAGCAGCCACTCCACGAGTACTGAGGACACTCCCTGAGTTCCCTGCTCAGACGGCTCACTCCCGACATTCCCCCTTTTCGCACACAACGCTGTGAGGACCGGCTGTACAATTCTGTCCGAACGCACAGTCGGCAGTAAGAAGGCACGGCTGGCCGAAGCGTTCGGTATGCCCGAGACGCTCGAACTCCCCAACGGTGACGAGGTAACGCCCGAGGACGTGTTCCTCTACAACGACTACCCCTACCGGCTGGTGTGGCTCGATAGCGAAGACCACGCCTTCGAGCTCTCCCCACTGTACTGGGGCGACAGCGGCATGGACATCCCGTTCCGTGACCGAGAGGCGCTCGTCGACCAGTGGGAACCCGAATCCCGGGGAGTGCTCTCGGCCGAAGAGTGGGCCGACTGGCTCGACGAGGCCAGCGACGACCCCCGCTTCGACGACGAGGAACTCGCCGAACTGGCCGCGGAACTGCCGACCGACTGGGACCACGAGCCCGCGACCGACGACGACGGCGGCCTGCTCGACCGGTTCGGACTCTGAGCATCGCGATGCTGCAACCTATTTAGAGCCCGACGCTCCAGAGCATCGTATGCAACTCCCACTGCTCGCCGGCGGCGCCGGCCTCGTGGTCCTGTTACTGGTCGTCGTGCTCTGGCGGCGCGGGTCCGGGGCCAGCGCGTCGAAGCAGGCCCACGACGCCGCACAGGAGCGAGACCCACCCGTCGAAATCGGTGGGACCTACGAGTTCGGCATCACGGAGTTTACCGACCACCACTCCGGCGACCGCGTCGCCGTCGGCAAGGTCGAGGGGTTCGTCCTCTTTACCGACGGCGTGCCGACGTCGTGTTCGGTCGGCGACCCAATCCGGGCGACGGTCACCTCGTTCAACCGCGGCCACACCTCCGCCGACGCGACCTACGAGGGGCGGGCCTAATAGCGCGAGAAGTTCTCGTCGGGGTAGACACGTCCCTCTGCCAGGTCCACGACGTCGAGCGTCGCGAGCCGATTCAACCGGGCCGCTGCATCGTCTTCGTCGACGCCCAGTTCGACCGCACGAGCAATCACCCGCTCTCTCGTCGGCACGCTCTCGATGAGGCCGTCACTGTCGAGTACCATCTCCTCGGCGATGATTGCCTTCAGGATGGCGCCACGCTCCCGTTTCCCCGGCGTCCTGTCGCTCCCGGTCCACTCGACGCTCATCGTCCCATCGTCGTTGACGTGTGAGACCACGAACCCGTCCGGCAGCGTCTCGGTCAACGCCGCCACCAGTGCTGCCCTGTCGAGCCTGGCGGTAAAGCGGTACCGGTGGCCGTCTTTGGACTGGCCGCTCTGAACCACGTTGGTACCCTCCTGCTCGACGGCCTCGGTGATGGCTGCCGCGAGTCGGTCGCCGATCTCCGTGGCCGTCTCGTCGCGCTCTCGGGTCGCGTCCGCGGCTGCGCCCGCCAGCTCCTCGTACCGTTCCATCCGTTCGTGCAGCGGGGTCTCGCCCATACCCCTGTACTGGGGCCCAGTGAATTACATATTGTGGCAGTGACAGCCGCGAGTGAACGACGGGCAACTTTCGCTGTGTGGAATCCCTGAGGTGCGACAGCCGCACCTGATAGCCTCAAAGATGGGTTGGGGCGGATTCGAACCGACTGAACTTCGCTCGCTACCGCTCGCTCGTTCCGGGGTTCGAATCCTCGTCTCCCATGCAGACGCCGCTGGCTCCTCACGTTCGTTCGTCGCAGTCGGCGTCAGAAATGGGTTGGGGCGGATTCGAACCGCCGACCCTCGCCGTGTGAAGGCGATGTCATAACCGGACTAGACCACCAACCCGCGTCACCTGTTGCTATACGAGGGGCTACTTTAAGAATTGCGTTCCGATTACGCTTCCGGCGCCTGCTTCCCGCGATAGTTCCCGATTCGCTCGCGGGCCTGTCCGATAGCCGTCTCGGCCTCACCCTCGGCTCGCTCCTGGAGTGCTTTCAGGTCGGCTTTCACGGCCTCCAGCCGGCTCGGTTCGGGTTCCTCCTCGGTTCCGGTGAGTTCCCGGAACCGCGCCTCGACCGGCTCCAGCTCTTCTTTGAGGCCCTTGCCTGCGGTCTCGCCGGCGCGCTTGAGGTAGTACCGAGCATCTTCGAAGTGTTTGTTCATATCTGTCCTTTCGCAGAGAACAGATATAGCCTTTGTGGCGTGGCTTGTTACCAGATGTCGTTGTTCTGGACACAAGGCACATATGAGGTGCAGCGGAATCACTCTCCTGTATGCTACAAGCAGAATTCGAGGTCTGTACGGAGTGTGGCAACTTGCACATGGAAGGGGGCGCCGGTCCGGAACACATCGATTCCTGTGCGGTATGTGACGGCCGCCTCGACGACGTGGAACTGGACGACCTCGTCGGTCTGTAAACTGGTCGCGCTACCGTCGCCGGTGTACGAACTGTTTTCACCGGAACAGCGCTAGGTCGGCGTATGTTCACACGGGTGTCGATTCCGACGCCGTTCCAGGTGGGTGCGGTCAACGCCTACGTCGCGGGCCGAACCATCGTCGACCCGGGGCCCGACAGCGAGGAAGCGTGGTCCCGACTACTGGAGGCACTCGAAGCCCGCGAGCTCGCGCCGAGTGACATCTCGCAAGTGCTCGTCACACACCCACACCCCGACCACTTCGGGCTGGCCCACCGGTTCCGGGACGCCGGCGCGCGGGTGCTTGCCAGTTCCGAGGGGGCCGACATCATGCGCGATTTCGGCGCCCGCCTGCGCTACGAGCAGTCCTACTTCACCGATTTCTTCGAGCGCTGTGGTATCTCCAGAGAGACCGCGAAGGCGGTCACACAGCTTCCCGAAGCCTTTCTCCCTTACGCACAGAGCGTCGAGACGGACCGCACCGTCGACGCCGGCGATACCCTCACCGTCGACGACGAACCCCTCACCGTCGACAGCGTCGCCGGCCACGCCGTCGGCGAGCGCATCTTTTCCTACGACCACGAGGGCCGGCGCGAGGCCCTCGTCGGCGACACGGTGCTTGGCGACATCACGCCCAACCCCTTCCTGCAGCCACCGCAAACGGCCGGCGGCGCCCGACCCCGCGTCCTGCCGGCGTTCAACGAGTCGCTCCGGTGGCTCCGCGAACAGAGCCACGACCGCTTTCTGACGGGTCACCGCGAGCCGGTCGAATCACCGCAAGAGCGCATCGACGCCGTCCTCGAGGAGCACGACCAGCGCAGCAGGGAGGTCGCCGACATCGTGGGCGAGGGCGCGACGACACCTGTCGACGTGATGACGGCCCTCTTCGGTGACCTCCCGGCCACGGAGTATTTTGCGGGCATGAGCGAGGCTGTCGGCCACCTTGACGTGCTGGAAGAACGGGGTCGCGTCGAAAAGCGGTCGAGCGGCGGCGTGTTCGTCTACGAGCTACAGTAGCTCGACGGCCCGGAAGGCGACCTCGGAGACGTAGCCGAAGCCGGGAATCAGGAGCACAGTGATGACCGCCGCCGCGACGATGGCGGTGTACAGCCCCGTCGGGTAGGAATCGATGGTCCGCTCGCCCGTGGGCTCCTCTATCCACATCGCCTTGACGACCCGTGAGTAGTAGAACAGCGACAGGGCGCTGTTGATGACCAGTGCGGCCGCGAGCGACCACGCGCTGACGTTCAGCGTCGCCTGGAACAGGTAGAACTTCGAGAAGAACCCACCGCCGATGGGCAGGCCGGCCAGACTGAACAGGAAGACAGTCATCGCCGCGCAGGCGACGGGCGCCTGCTTGCCCAGGCCGTTGTAGTCCTCGAAGCGTCGGCCGACGCCCCAGTACTCCGCCAGCGCGATAAAGAGGAACGCACCGGTGTTCATGAAGCCATAGACCAGCAGGTGGGCCATCCCGGCGCTCATCGAGAGCGACATCCCGTCGCCCGTCCCGGTCAGCGCGGCCAGTCCGATGAGGACGTAGCCGGCGTGGCCGACCGAGGAGTAGGCCAGCATCCGCTTGACCGTCTCCTGGGTCGCGGCGGCGAAGTTCCCGATGAACATCGTCGCGATGGCCAGCACCTGGAAGACGACGAACCAGTCGACCGCCCCGCCGGTCTCGGCCAGCGCGCCGATCGGGAAGGCCACGGCGAAAGCGCGGAACGCGATCACGAAGCCCGCAGCTTTGGAAGCCGAGGAGAGGAACGCCGAGATCGGCGCGGGCGCGCCCTCGTAGGCCTCCGGCGCCCAGAAGTGGAAGGGGACGGCGGCCATCTTGAACGCGAGGCCGCCGATTATCATCACGATACCGACACCGAGGATGGACATCTGGACCGAGGCGCCACTCGACTGTGCCTGGACGCTCCCGTCGACGACGGTCTGGACGGTGCCCGACTGGATGGCCGTCGCGACGGCGTCGAATCGCATGACACCGGTCGCGGCGTACACCAGCGAGATACCGTAGGCCAGCACCGACGACGAGACCGCACCGATCAGGAAGTACTTCAGCCCTGCCTCGACGCTCCCGCGGTTCTTCTTCAGGAAGGCCACGAGGGCGTACGAGGGCAGTGAGACGAGCTCGAAAGCCACGAAGCCAGTCGCCAGACTGTTCGCGGCCGCGAGCAGGCTCATGCCGGTCGCCGACAGCAGGACCAGCGAGTAGAACTCCGCCTGGTAGGCGTGTTCGCGCACGTAGTCCATGCTGGCGAGGGTCACCAGCGCAGTGACGCTCGCGACGATGGTCATGAAGAACAGCGCCATCTGGTCGACGACCAGCTGACCGCCAAAGAGGACGGCCGGACCGGTCCCGCCCTCACCGGTCGGGATGCCGACGCCGCCGTACAGCAGGTACACCGCAGCGGCCAGCGAACCGAGCGAGCCGGCGACGGCGATACCGCCCAGTACAGTGGTGTTCGTCGTATCCGGGTCGACGCTGTCGGCCAGCAACAGTAGGAGTGCCGCTGCGCCAAAGGCGAGTGCGGGCGCGGTAGCCAGCCACGTCGGGTCGACCATCTATGCACCACCTCCGGTGAGTGGGGCAACAGCGTGTTGTATCATGTCCAGCGAGAGGTCGGGAGCGACACCCAGTGCGATGACGAGCAGGAGCAAGACGGCCAGCGGCGCCACGTCGTGGAACGCGGCCCGACCGACCTCGTAGTCGGTCTCCAGCGTGAAGCTGCCAAAGAGGGTCCGCTGCATCGCCCACAGCAGGTAACCCGCGACGATGACGATGCCGAACATCGCCAGCGACGTGAGCACCGGGGCGCTCGCACCCAGCGTGGCCGCGTTGAACGCGCCCTGGAAGATGAAGAACTCGGCGGCGAAGCCGGCCATCAGCGGCAGGCCCATGTAGCCAAAGGCCGCCGCGACGAAGATACCGGCCGTCCACGGCATCCGGTCGGCGAGCCCGGACATATCGCCCACCATGCGCGTGTGGGTCGTGTTGTAGATGACGCCGACCGTCATGAACATCAGCCCGGAGATGAGCCCGTGAGCGACCATCTGGAAGGTCGCACCGCCCATCCCGAGTGGAGTGAAAGCGACCAGCCCCAGGATGACATATCCCATCGACGAGATAGAGGAGTAGGCGACGATGCGCTTGAGGTCACGCTGGGCCAGGGCCAACATTGCGCCGTAGATGACCGAGACGACGCCGACGATGGCCAGCGGGACCGCGAGCTGGCGGGCCGTCGCTTCGAGCATCGTGAAGTTGAACCGCAACAGTGCGTAGGTCCCCATCTTCAGGAGGACACCGGCCAGCATCACCGACACCGGCGTCGGCGCCTCGACGTGGGCGTCGGGCAGCCACGTGTGCAGCGGGAAGACGGGCACCTTCACCGCGAAGCCGATGAACATCAGGACGAACGATATCGTCGCCAGGCTGTAGCCGGCGATGGTCGGCAGACCGGTCGCCGTGCGGAACGCCGTCGCCATCGCGGGCAGGGACAGCGTCGTGACGTCCGTCGCGAACACGAGCGCGAACAGGCCCGCGAACATCACCAGCGAGGCGACGTTCGTGTAGACGAAGAACTTGATGGCGGCGTACTTCCGGCGCGGACCGCCCCACACGCCGATGAGGAAGTACATCGGGATGAGCACGCCCTCCCAGAAGACGAACCAGAGGAAGAAATCCAGCGCGGTGAAGACACCGATGAGACTCACTTCCATCAGGAGCATGAGCCCGTAGAACTGGGACTGGCGCTCGTCGATTGGCGTCCAGGCCGAGACGATGGCCAGGGTGGTCAGGATGGTCGTCAGTGCGAGCAGTGGCATACTGACACCGTCCAGACCGACGTAGTACTGGACGGTGTACTCGCCCAGGTTGAGCCACGGGACCTGCGTCCCGAAGGCGACCTCACCGGGCGAGAGCAAGGCGTTCCCGGCGCCGTTGTAGTCGGTCAGGAACACGTAGTACATGTAGGTCGTCAGCGCGACCGGAATCACGCTGATGCCGGCCGCGAGCTTCCCGGCGACGCGGTCGGGCGCGAGCATGACGATACCCGCACCGAGCAGCGTCACCAGCAGGAGCGTCTCGACCAGCATTCAGAACCACCCCCCTGCGACGCCGAAGACGACGAGCAAGAGCACGAGCCCGAGTGTCAGCAGCGTCGCGTAGTTGCTGACGACGCCGGACTGGATGCGGCGGGCCCGGCGACCGCCAAAGAGGCTCACGGAGGAGACGCCGTTGACGACGCCGTCGACGACGCCCTGGTCGAACTTGTCCATCGCGCGGGCGACCGGGTACGTGAGCCCGGTCGCGAGCCACACCTGATACTCGTCCTGGTAGTAGTTGTGCATGAGTATGGTCTTCGCACCGCCCAGCTTGTCCGTGTGTTCGACCGGCTCGGGCCCGCTGTACAGCGAGCGGGCGGCCAGCAGGCCCGCCAGTGCGAGCCCGAGCGAGATAGCCGCCGAGGCAAGCAGCGTCGCGGTCTCCCCCAGCGGGTAGCCCGCGGCGACGCCGCCCACGTCGTGGAGCAGCTCCTCGTAGCGGACGAGGCCGGTCCCCAGCTGCGCGGGCCAGCCGCCCTCGTCGGGGCCGTGGACCCACGCGTGCAGGAAGTCGATGGGTGCGCCGGTGAGTTCGGCGACCGGCTTCATGTTGATGAGGCCGATCGTCGCGGCGAGCACGCCAAGCACCGACAGGGGGCCCTTGACGTTCCAGCCGACCGAGACCGGGTCACGGGCGATATCGGTCCGGGGCTCGCCGTGGAAGGTGAGATACACCATGCGGAAGGTGTAGAAGCCGGTCATAAAGACCGCCAGCAGCCCGAACGTGTACGCGAGCAGGTAGACCGGACCGAGGCCGTTCGAGCTACCGAACCCGTGGATGAGTGCCTCGTATAGCACCTCGTCCTTGGACCAGAAGCCAGCGAACGGAACGATACCGGCCAGTGCGAGCGAGCCCGAGAGGAACGTCCAGTAGGTCACCGGCATCCGGTCTTTCAGGCCGCCCATGTCCCACATATTCTCGTTGTGGTGCATGGCGATGATGACCGACCCCGCACCGAGGAACAGCAGCGCCTTGAAGACGGCGTGGGTCGTCAGGTGGAAGACTGCGGCCACGTAGCCACCCGAACCCAGCGCGAGCATCATATACCCGTACTGAGAGATGGTAGAGTAGGCCAGCACCTGCTTGAGCTCCTGTTTGACGACGCCCATCGTCGCCGCGAACAGGGCCGTGAAGCCACCGACCAGCGCGATGACCGCCAGCGCGGTCGGCGAGATAGCGTAGAAGCCGTACATCCGCGCGACGAGGTAGACACCGGCCGCGACCATCGTCGCCGCGTGAATCAGCGCCGAGACCGGCGTCGGACCTTCCATCGCGTCGGGGAGCCAGGTGTGCAGCGGGAACTGCGCGGACTTCCCGATGACCCCGCCCAGCACGAGCAGCCCCAGGACCGTGAACCACGCCTGCGGGCCCATGCCGACGGTGTCGAGCATGGCAATCGGTGCGGTGGCACCGTCGACGATGGCCGCCTCGGCCAGCGCCGGGAAGCTCTGTTCGACGACCTGGCCGCCCTCGCGGATGGGAGCAAAGAGGCCGGTGCCGAACGTGGCGATGATGCCCACGACGCCGATGAGGAAGAAGTAGTCACCGAATCGGGTGACCAGGAACGCCTTCTTCGCGGCGCTGGGCGGGCCGTCCTCACGGAACCAGAAGCCGATGAGCAGATACGAACACAGGCCCACCAGCTCGAAGAAGATGAAGGCCATCAGCAGGTTGTTGGCCACGACGAAGCCGAGCATACTCGCCGTGAAGAGGCCGAGACCGGCGTAGTACCGCGGGAGACCAGTCTCGCCCTCGTCGTTCATGTAGCCCAGCGAGAAGATGTGGACCAGGAAGGAGATGAAGGTGACGATGAGCAGCATGAGCGCCGATAGCGGGTCGAGCAGCAGGCCAAAGCGCAGCGCAATAGAGTCCACGCCCGCGACCCACGTGTAGACGAACTCGTTGTAGGACGTGCTCGACCCGACGAAGCCGGCGACGTCGAGCGTGACCCAGATCGAGAGTGCCAGCGACAGTCCCGTCGCCGCGATACCGGCGAGGGCGCCGCCTTTGGGCATCCGGTCGCCCAGGAACAGGGCGACGAGGAACGATACGAACGGGAGCAGGACGATTGCCGGAGCGTATGTGAATGCAGCCATCGTTACCACCTCATCGTCGTCGCTTTGGTTACGTCCACGTCACTGAAGTTGCGGTACAGAACGAGGATGATGCCGATACCGACGGCCACCTCTGCGGCCGCGATGGCCATCCCGAACAGGGCAAAGACCTGTCCGGTGAGGTTGCCGTGCTGGAGCGAGAACGCGACGAAGTTGATGTTGGCCGCGTTGAGCATCAGCTCGACCGACATCAGGAAGATGAGCGCGTTCCGGCGTGTCAGCACACCGAACAGGCCGATACAGAATATCGCTGCCGACAGCAGCAGGTAGTACTCGGCTGCGACCGCCATCACTCCTCACCTCCGTCTGCCGGGGAGGTACCGCCATCGGCGGCGACGGCGTCCGCTGGCTCGTCCGCACCGGAGTCGAGACCGACGTTTTCACCGGCTTCCTCGCGCTTTGCGAGCATCACCGCACCGTCCAGTGCGGCATCGAGGAGGACGCCGATAAGGAGGAACGCGACCAGGAACCCCTCACCGGGGATGGCCGCCTCACCGTCGTCCATGAGCTGGCCCGGTGCGATGTCGAACATCGCCGCGCCCAGGCTTTTCGTTATCGCGGCCCCGTCTGGAAAACCCGCCGGCGCGGGGAAGGAGGCGGTCAGGAACACGACCGCGAGGACGACGAACAGCGCCACGGCGGCGAGTCCGGCGACCAGGCTCCCCTCGGTGTTGAGTCGGGGTCGGTTCGTCATGGCGTCACCTCGATGACGGATTCGTCCTCTCGGGTCAGCATCACGGCGAACGTGATGAGGATGAGGACACCGCCCACGTAGACGAGGATTTGCATCGTTGCGACAAAGGCCGCCATGTTCAGCACGTAGAACACGGCGACGCTGACCAACGAGACGCCCAGTAACAGCGCCGAATGCCAGACGTCACGAACTAACACGACGCCGGCCGCGCTGCCCACTGTCACCAGAGCGAACAGCGCGAACGCGATTGACTCGTACAGTGCCATCTTGGTTGACTCTCTTGGCGGCGGCCCTTTGAAGATTCCTCTTTCGCCTCGCGCGAGCGAGCGCGTGACAGATGCGACAGGACGTGGAACACAGGTTCGAACATCGGATATTCGCGACTATCAGTCAACTCGCCGACACCTGATAGAGCGCCTGAACGGCGTGCTATTTCGATATCTACTTCTGCAATTAAATTAAGATACGTGTCATGGAAATCCGGTCCGTCCAATCCGTCGGAGAGTACGTCGGGACGATGAAGCCCGGCGAGGACTGGCGCGCAGAGCTAGAAGCGATGTACGCGGCTGCGGACGCCGATGCAGCCTGGTTCACCGCCATCGGTGGGGTCACAGACGCGGAGGTGTCGTTCTACGACCAGACGACGTGTTCGTACGGCCCGACGAAGTTCGACGAGCCGATGGAAGTGGCAGCGTGTACGGGCAACGTCGCACAGATTGCCGGCGACGAATCCGCACCGTACGCCCATACACACGCCGTTCTCGCCCGGTCCGACGGCTCCATCGTCGCCGGCCATCTGAACGCGGCAACGGTGTTCGTCGGTGAGGTGTATATGCGCGTTTTCGATACGGAGTTCACCAGGGAAGCGGCCGAGACGCCGGTACTGCAGACCGACGAGTCGTGGGACGAGCGAGTCAACGACGGCGAGCGCGAGACCGACCCGGTCACTGGGCTCCAGCTGTGGCGATAACTGCGCGACCACCGTCGTCGCTCTGAGGCTGTGAGAGTGGCCGACTTCGTCCGTCTACTCTTTTCACCGATGACACCGTGAGCAAAAGTTTATCATGCTTCTAGACATTGGTTCTCACGATGTCGGATTCGTCGGGCGACCCGATACACGTGCTCCACGTCGACGACGACCCGCGACTGTGTGAGCTCGTCGAACTGTATCTGGAACGGGACCGGAGCGGGCTCGACTGTCGCGTCAGGACCGAGACGTCCACGACAGCGGCGTTCGATGCCATCCACAGCGACGGCGCGACCTTCGACTGTGTCGTCTCCGACTACCGGATGCCGGGGATGAACGGTATCGAGTTCCTGGAACGCGTCCGCGAGACCCATCCCGAATTACCCGTCTTGCTGTTCTCGGGCGAGGAGACAAACGAGGTCGCCGCGGAGATTATCAACGCGGGAGTCACCGATTACCTCCGGAAGGGCTACGGCACAGAGCAGTACGCCATGCTCGGTCGCCGCGTCAGGCACGCTATTGATTCGGACGGACAGTTCGACGCGACGCGCGAGACCGAACTCGACGGTGTGGGGGTGGTCGGCCCCGACGGCCACTACCGGGACGCCGACGAGAGCTACGCCGATTGTTACGGCTACGACCCCGAGGAGATACCGGGCAAACACTGGGCCGAACTCCACCCCGACGAGGAAGTCAAACACATCCGCACACACGTCTGGCCCGTCGTCCGGGACGGGGGCAGATGGAGCGGCCACAGCGAGGGGCTCCGGGCGGACGGCACCACGTTCACAGAATCGAAGAAGGTGACGACCCTGGAGGACGGACGCCTCCGCATCGCCGTCTCGGAACTCGACGAGTCTGACGGGTGACGGAAGCTACCGAACCGAAGAGTGGTCGCTACTGGTAGTCCACTTCGCCGTCGCCCTCGCCAACCCGATGCCACCTTTTTCGTCGTCGGGTGACCTCGCCAGCCTTCGGCTCGCTGCGGCCACCACTCCTCGAAAAACGTGGGCGAAAAAGGCGCGAATCGCCGCTGCCGATTCGCGTGAAACCGCGCCTGCGGCGCGGTACGTTACTGGTAGTCCACTTCGCCGTCGCCCTCGCCGATCCAGGCGCCCCGGTCGGGCTCCCGTGATTCGAGCGGGTCGATGTCCTTGTACCACGGGACGTTTTTGAGTTGCTCCTTGTCGTAGGCGAACTCGTCTTTCGTGTCCGCGGTGAACTCGAAGTTCTGGGTCAGGAGGATAGCGTCGACGGGACAGACCTCCTCACACAGTCGGCAGTAGATACACTGGCCGATGTGGAGGTTGTACTGCTCGCCGTTGCGCTGGTCGTCCTGGACAATCTGGATGGTGTTGTTCGGGCAGACGTTCTCGCACTGCCGACACCAGATACACCGCTCCTGGCTGAACTTGTGGACGCCGCGGAAGCGGGGGCTCACCTCGGGGGCGACGTCAGGGTACTCCACCGTGAACGTCTCCCCGTCGAGGGCGTGTTTCATCGTCGTCGCCATGGATTTCATGATGCCAATCATTGGTATGTACCTCCAGTGGTCGCAAACGCGGCGCTCATCAGGCGATCACCCCGACGATAACCGCAGTCAGCAGCAGGTTCGCCAGCGAGAGCACGAGCATCCCCTTCCAGCCGATCTCGATGAGCTGGTCGATACGCACCCGTGGGACGGCCGAACGCGCCCACTGGGTAAAGAGGAAGACGCCCCAGATCTTGATGAGGAACCAGACGATGCCCGGCAGCACCGGACCGGCTGGTCCCCCGAGGAAGATGGTGGCGATAATGGCCCCACCGAGGAAGATGTGGATGAACTCGCCCAGGTAGATGAGGACGAAATACACCGAGGAGTACTCGGTCTGATAGCCGGCGACAATCTCCGTCGGTGCCTCCGGGATGTCGAAGGGGTTACGACCCACTTCGGCGAGGTTCGCAATCATAAACAGAGCGAACGCAAAGGGGTTGACGAAAGCGTACCACGACGGAATCGGGCCGACGAGCGTCTGGCTCTGGGCCGCGACAATCTCGCTCATCTGGAGCGAGCCGGCGAAGATGACCACGGAGGCCCCTGTCAGAATCAGGGGAATCTCGTAGGCAACGTTCTGTGCGACCGCGCGGAGCCCGCCGAGGAACGAGTACTTGTTGTTCGACGCGTAGCCGGCCATCACGAGCCCGACAGAGGCGATAGAGGCCGTCGCGAAGACGTACGCGAGGCCGACCTCGGGGTCGGCCAGGTGGATGCCGTTGCCCATCGGGATGACGGCGAACCCGAGCAGCGCGGAGCTGGCGATGACGAGCGGGGCCAGGTCCCAGGCCGGGCGGTCGACGCCGTCGGGAACGATGAGCTCCTTCGAGAGGAGCCGGACGGCGTCGGCCGGGATGATGAGCAGGCCGGCCGGGCCGACGCGATTGATGGCGATTCGGTCGGTGAACGCGGCCGTTATCTTCCGCTTCGCCCAGATCACCAGGGCCGTCTGGGTCAGCATCAGGCTGCCGATGAACGCGGCACCGATGAGGCTCATCAGCACCAACACGGGGACGCTGTTGGGGTCCAGACCAGCTAGTTCGGCCAGTGTCTCGGGAAGCGGTGCCGACACCGGCGCCATCAGCGGTCCACCTCCCCGAGCACGATGTCGAGGCTGCCCAGCGAGGCAATCATGTCAGGGATGTACTCGCCCTGGGACATCTCGGGCAGCGTCTGCAGGTTCGAGAAACACGGACTGCGAATCTTGAACCGGGCCGGCTTGTCTGTACCGTCCGAGCGGATGTAGATGCCGAGTTCGCCTTTCGCGGCCTCGACGGCGCGGTAAATCTCTCGGTCCGGGTCCGGGCGCAGCGTCCGGGGGACGTTAGCCTGAATCTCCCGGTCGTCCTCGGGCCACTGTTCGAGCAGGTCGACACACTGCTCGATGATGCGGGCCGACTCCTCGACCTCGCGCATCCGCACGAGGACGCGGCTGAAGTTGTCGCCGCCGGTCTCCGTGACGACGTTCCAGTCCAGTTCGTCGTAGTAGCCATAGGGGTCGTCCCGACGGAGGTCGTAGTCGACGCCCGAGCCGCGGGCGACGGGGCCGGTCGCCCCGTACGACTTGACCTTCTCCTCCGAGAGGACGCCGGTGTCCACACACCGCATCTGGAAGATTTCGTTGCCGGTGATGAGGTCGTGGTACTCCTCCAGCTTGTAGGGAAGCTCGTCGAGGAAGTCACGGACCTTCTCGAAGAACTCCTCGCGGGGCTCGGGCAGGTCCCAGGCCACGCCACCCAGCCGGAGGTAGTTGAACATAAGCCGCTGACCGGTGAGGTCTTCGAGGATGTTCTGGACGACTTCTCGGTCCCGGAACGCGTACTGGAAGACGGCGGTGAAGTCGCCGAAGACGTCCAGCGCGAACGTCCCGAGCGCGAGCATATGCGCCGCGATGCGACACAGCTCGGCGGACATCGTCCGGATGACCTGGGCGTACTCTGGGACCTCTATCTCCGCGAGGTCCTCGGCCGCACGCGCGTAGGCCCACTCGTTGAGGATACCCGCGGAGACGTAATCCCAGCGGTCGGGGTAGGGCATAATCTGGTGCCGGTAGGTCCCCTGCTGGCACATCTGTTCCTCACAGCGGTGCAGGTAGCCGATGTCCGGGTCGATGTCGGCAATCTGTTCGCCGTCCAGCACCGTCTTCACGTGGAGGACGCCGTGCGTGGCCGGGTGGTGGGGGCCGATGTTGACGAACATCGTGTCCGGGTCGTCCTCACTTCGGTGGTCGTCCTGCAGCGGGTTCGCGTGCTCTCGCAGCGAGACAATCTGGGGCTGGCTCTGGTTGTAGTCCTGACCGAGCGGGTGGCCCTGCCAGGTGTCGGGCAGCAGGATACGGCGGAGGTCCGGGTGGTCGTCGTAGTCGATGCCGACCAGGTCGTAGGCCTCGCGCTCGTGCCAGTCGGCGGTCTCGTAGACGCGGGCGCCCGACTGATTGTGCGGGTCATCTTTGGGCGAGGGGACGACGATGGACAGTTCCTGTGTCGGGTCGTCGTACTTCCGCAGGTGGTAGATAGACTCGTAGCGGTCGTCGTACTCCTGGGCCGTGACACAGGCACAGTGGTCGAAGCCAGCCTCGGTCTTCAGCGTCGAGAGGACGTCCTGTACTTCGTCGGGTCGGACGACAAAGCCCTCGGCGTTGACGTGGGTTTCGCGGTCTATCACGTGACCGCCCAGCAGGTCCGCCAGCGCGTCGTAGTCCAGCCCGTCGTCGGTGACGCCGATTTCAGTCGGTGTGGAGGGTTTCTCTAAGCTCATGGCGAATCGTCCCAGTTGTACCGCATCACGAGGTCGTCCTCGTCGATTTCGTCGGCGAGGTGCTGGACGAGTTCGTCCTGGTCCAGGTCGCCGAACTGTTCGAGCTCGTAGGGCTTGACCGTCACCGGCGAGGACTCGCCGTTGGCGATGCGCTCCTGAAGCTTGGCGACGCCGTAGACGAGCGCTTCGGGTCGCGGTGGGCAACCGGGGACGTGGATGTCGACCGGGATGACCTCCTCGGCGCCCTTGACGACGTTGTACCCTTCCTGGAACGGCCCGCCGGAGATGGTACACGACCCCATCGAGACGACGAACTTCGGCTCGGGCATCTGGTCGTACACCCGCTTCATGCGCGGGGCGAACTTCGAGACGATGGTCCCCGGGACGATGATGACGTCAGCCTGTCGCGGCGACGCCCGTGGCACACCTGCGCCGAAGCGGTCGAGGTCGTGTTTGATAGCGTAGGTGGCGATCATCTCGATGCTACAGCAGGCGATACCGAACTGCAGCATGAACATCGAGGAGCCACGGACCCAGTTCATGAACTGGTCGAACTTGGTGAGGATGAACGGCGTCGAGCCGAACGCCTCACGGAGCGTGGAGTTGAACCGGTCGTCTGTCCCCTCGCCCATCCGGGCTTCCTGGGTCGATACGTCCTTCACTGCTGGTGGTGTCTGGTCACTACTCATACGTGTCTGCCCCCTTCGTGGCGCGCGAACTGCGCACCCATCTGACTGCACCGTTGCGCCATGCCCAGCCGAGTCCGACGGCGAGGATACCGATGAAGGCGACCATCGGCAGGAGCGCTCTCGTCATCCCGACCGCGCTCACGGCGTCGCGGTAAATGACCGTCCACGGGAAGATGAGGACGGTCTCGATGTCGAAGACGACGAACAGCAGCGCGACCATGTAGTACTGGATATTGAACTTGATCTTCTGGCTGCTGCCAGTCGGCACCTCGCCGGACTCGTAGGTGGCGGTTTTGCCTTGTTCGGGGACGCTCGGTCGCAGCAGGCTCGAGACGACCATCATAGAGATGGGTATCGCGAGGGCTACGACGGCGAGCGCACCGATGGCAATCCATGGATTACTCATTCCGGAATCTCCTATCGTGCGAGGGTTAGGAGTACTCGCATATAAGGGTTGATAACCGCCACGGCGGCGGAATTCGGGCGCCTCGGAAGGTGACGCCCGTCTGTGCGACAACCCCCTATCAGGACCCCAGGAGTGAGGCCGTAGTATTATTACTCGCCGGCGTCCCAGTACTGGTCTTTGAACCCGGGCGTCCCGAGTTCGTGGAGGTCCCGTGAGACCTCGCCGACATCGGTCTGGAGCCCCCGATGATAGTCGACGAGCCGGTCGCGCAGTTCGTCGTGTTGTCGGGAGAGTATCTGGACCGCCGTCAGCGCCGCGTTGAACGATTTCCCGGCGTCGACGGCCGTGATGGGCGCGCCCTGTGGCATCCCGATGACTGAGTCGACGGACTTCTCCTGGACGGGAACGCCGATGACCGGCAGCGGATAGGCGATACTGGCGGTCATGTTGGGCAGGTCGGCCGACTTGCCGCCCGCACCCGCGATGATGACGTCGAGGCCGCGGTCCTCGGCCGTCTCCGCGTAGGCGTACATCAGGTCCGGTGTCCGGTGGGCCGAGCAGACGAACGTCTCGAACGTGAAGCGGCTATCGGGGGCATCGGTGTAGTCGGTCTGCTCCTCGAAGCCGAGTTCGTCCGCGAGCGCGGCGTAGGCGCCCGGTCGTTTCCCCTTCCCGCCGGCCATCGTCGGCAGGTCCGAGTCCGAACCCATGATGATGCCGACGTCGGGCGTCTCGTCGTTCGGACGGTCCATCTCGGCTTCCTCGTGAAGCTGGTCGATTATCGACTGCACGCTATCGGCGGTCATGGTCGGCCATCCACGCCGGCCGCACCTAATGCAAACGGTTTCGGCTGGCACCGGTCTGGAAAGGAAAACGCTCTTAGCCCGGAGTCACAACCCTGCGTACATGAGCAACGGGGACGACGAGACGGCGGACTCAGAGGCCGCCGACGAGGAAACCAGCGACGTGCCTGACACGACGGTCACCGCCG
Organism: Haloarcula salinisoli; assembly: GCF_019599405.1. NCBI lineage: Archaea > Methanobacteriati > Methanobacteriota > Halobacteria > Halobacteriales > Haloarculaceae > Haloarcula > Haloarcula salinisoli. The sequence continues at coordinate 1,548,181 of NZ_RKLQ01000001.1, forward strand.
AGGAGCTCCAGGAACGGCTCGACGAGGCCAAACAGGAACTCGAAGCGGCCGAGACCGAGGCCGCTCTGGACGGCGTCGAGGAGCGCCTCGACAGCATCGAGAGCGACGTCGAAGGGCTCCCGGAACCGGACGAGGACGACGATGAGGCCGAGGACCCGGCCGAGGAAATCGAATCGCGCCTCTCCGACCTTCGGGACGACCTCGAAGCGCAGCGCGGCCCATACGCCGAGGACGTCGTCGGGATTCTCGAAGACGCACAGACGACCCTCACCGACAGCGAGTGGACCGACGACGGCGAGGAAGACGCCCTCGCCGCCGTCGAATCGTTCCTCGCCGAGGTGGCCGACTACGCGGAGGCCGAGGCCGGCGACAGTCCCGCCGACGCGGCCGACGCACTGGGTACCGTCGCCGAGGTCATCGAGGCAGAGTCGCTCGACCCGGACGCAGACGATGACAGTATCGCCGAGCTGCTGGCCGCTGCCGAAGGACTGGAAGAGGACCTCGAAGCCGCCGAGGTCTGGGGCGACCTTACCGTCCAGGAACAGCTCGACGCCAAGGGGTTCTACGACATCCTGACCAACGAGAACCGGAAGGACTTCCCGCCCGAGTGGAACGCCGCCAAGCTCCACGCCAGGGAGGGCAACCTCGAACTCGTCCTCTATGCGTTCGACAAGCTGGGCTCGGACTTCATGGAGGAGTACTTCCTCGACATCTTCTACCATCTCGGCAGCGACGCCGAACCGGCCTTCGAGAAGATGCACGAGCTGGCCCAGAAGCGCAACAAGGGTCCAATCGAAGTGCTCGGGAAGATCGGCGACGACCGTGCCTGCGAGACGCTCCACGAGTTCATCGAGGACGACGGCGACCCCGCGCTCCAGAAGGTCACGCTCCGCTCGCTGGGCGCCATCGGGAGTGAAACGTCGGTCCAGCCGGTCGCGAACCGCCTCGCGGCGGAGAGCGACGAAGTCCGCTCGGTTGCGGCGCGCGCGCTGGGCCTGCTGGGAGACACCCGCGCCGTCGAGCCCCTGGCCGACGTCCTCGAAGGGGACGACAGCGACGAGGTCCGGGCCTCTGCCGCGTGGGCGCTCCGCCAGATCGGTACCGAAGAGGCCCTCGAGGAGGCTGCCAAGTACACCGACGACCGCGCGTATCTCGTCCAGTCAGAGGCCGAGAAGGCAGCCGGCGCGTAAGCCAAATCCTTTTGAACCAGGGCGGGGCCAGCCCCGCCGATGCAATTTCGCCGTCTGCTCGTCGCCGTTCTCGTCTGCTGTGGGCTCGTGACCACCGGGTTCGTCGGCCCGCTCCCGGCCGCTGGCGACACCCCGGAATCACTGGCCGGGCCGGCTACCCTGGCCGCGGAATCGTCCGGGACCCAGAACACCCGCCCGGCCATCCACGCTATCTATCCGGACCCCGTCCGGGGCGGCGACCGCGGCGAGTTCGTCGTGCTCGCGCTCCCGAACGGCACCGCGCTCGGTCGCTTTGCGCTCACCGACGGCGACACGTCGGCGGCGCTCCCGAACCGAACGATGAGCGGCCGGGTCGCCGTGACCGACGCTCCAGAGAGCATCCGGAACCTCACTGACTATCCCGTCGTCGGGGTGGACAGCGCGCCGGCACTCGCAAACGGCGGTGACAGCGTCCGACTCATCCGGAACGATACCACCGTGGCGAACGTTCGCTACAGCGACGTCGAGGAGGGGGAACTGGGTGTCGTCGATGGGTCGTCGTTACGCTGGCGACCGCTCGGTGCGACCGACCGCCCCGTCGTCACAGGCGGCCCCGGCACAGTTCGGGCGTTCACGCTCCCGGACGCGCCGCAGGCTCCGCTCGCGCCGATACGGAACGCGTCCGCTCGTGTCTACCTCGCCGGCTACACGCTCACTTCGGAGCGGGTCGCCGACGCACTCATCGCCGCACAGCGGCGGGGCGCCGAGGTTCGGGTGCTGTTGGAGGGCGAGCCCGTTGGCGGGCGTACCCGCGTCGAGGCGAGCACGCTGGACCGACTCAGCGAGGCCGGTATCGAGGTTCGGGTCCTCGCCGGCCCGCGGGCGCGCTATCGCTACCATCACGCGAAGTACGCCGTCGCCGACGACCACGCGGTCGTCCTGACCGAGAACTGGAAGCCAGCGGGAACGGGCGGGAAGAGCAGTCGCGGCTGGGGCGTGACGACGAACCAGTCCCGGGTCGTCTCGGGGCTAGCCGAGACCTTCCGGGCTGACGCCGGCTGGCGCGACGCCGTGGCGTGGGCGGACTACCGCGAGGGGCGGTCGTTCCAGCGCGGGGAGTCGGCAAACGGCAGCTACCGGTCACGGTTCGACGCGACGACGGTCCCGGTCGAGCGGACCGAACTACTGGTGACACCTGACAACGCCCAGCGCTCGCTCGTCGCCGAAATCGACGCCGCCGACGACTCAATCGACGTGATTCAGCCGACCGTCGGCGGCTGGGAGGAACCCCTCATGCGGGCGCTCCGGCGGGCCGCGAAACGCGGTGTCGAGGTCCGGCTCCTCCTGAGTTCGGCGTGGTACGTCCGCGAAGAGAACCGGAAGACGGTCGAGCGGTTCAACGCGTGGGCCGACCGGACGGACTCGCCCCTGACGGCGAAAGTGGCTGACTCGGGGGACCGTTACGCGAAGATACACGCGAAGGGCGCGATAGTCGACGGCGACCGCGTCGTCCTGGGGAGCCTGAACTGGAACGAGCAGGCCGCGACGGTGAACCGCGAGGTACTGGTCGTGTTACACGGCACCGCCGTCGCCGACTACTTCGGGCGCGTGTTCGAGCGGGACTGGAACGGTGGCAAGCCGTCCCTCCCGCTGGGCATCGCGGCCGCCGTTCTGGGGGCACTGGTGGTCGCCGGCCTGGCCGCTCGGCGGGTGCGATTCACGGCCTAAGGTCCCGGGGTGTCCTGGGGGTTTCAGGCATGACAGTATAGCGATTGAAACGCAACAGACCTCGAATCCGTAGCGTTGTGTGAGTCCAAGTCACAAGGGGTACAGAGGTCCCAGCCTCGTCGACATCCCTGGTCGGACTGACCGGTATCGATGTTCAACCGTTCGCGTTCCGGTCCGTCGCATCCGCTCTGCAGTTCCGACTACAACTGTCACCCCCTGACAGAGACGGGCAAATGATAGCAAACCCCCGTGTCTGCGTCGAAGAGATGGGATCGCGGGGATGTGGGTATTTGCCAGGAGTATCGGGCACGGGTCAATAATTCCGGCCGATACGCTTGGTCCTTCGATTTCGACGCCACAGAATGGTAGTTACTCTTCTGACGAGCAGGTCTATTCTTACGACCGTGTTTACCCATATCAGTCCAAGATAGAGTAAAATTCCGAAAGCTAACGCTACAGAGACCGCAAGCAGAATAAATTCTGTGCTGCTAGAGTTGATAAAGTATCGGTACGCCTGAATTTCAGGAAAGGCCCACTGGAGGAACAGCCTGGTACTTATCGAATAAAAGGCGTAGATACCACTGATGAACCCGACAGCGGTCGTCATAGCATCGACAAAGTTGACACTTGAAGTCGTTCTAGTCGATGGCTTTCCGAGCGCTGCTAAGGCAACGTGAATTACTGCTGTTGCTCCGAAGAAGGTAATCAGGCATGGGAGCACAACGCCGCTCTCGATGACAACACGCGTTTGATTGACGTAGGCAGCGAAGATACCTTCATGAAAGGAAAGGTACCCTCCTAGGAGTGTGGCACCAACAATTATCAGAAGACCGGTCACGTAGAGCCACAGCGACTCGACGGTCTCTTCCGGCACGTTAGGCCTTGGTTCACGGGTATTAACGCTCACGTCTGTTCCTCCTCACCTAGTTCCGCTGCTATGACATTCAGGTCAGTGGTACTCCCGAGTGGTCCAGACTCGAACCGCCGTTGTTCGACTGCATCTCGAAAAAGACCGGACGCGGCGCCGAGAGATGCCCCGACGACCAGGCCGACCGGTCCACCTAATAGGGTCCCAGCAGCACCACCGGCCAGTACTCCCGCAACCAGTCGTCCCTCAGAGATGCTATCGACTTTGACATCGTCCAGCGTGAATAGCTCGTCATCGATTGCGAACTCGGTGCCGAGTATCGATTGCACTTCCTCCCACGTTTCCGGTTGGTCTTCAAATTCCAAGTATACTCTTTCGTCCGAACCTTCGATGAACAGTTGCATGACGTCCTCTAAAGGCAGTACGCAACCGGACATGATATATTGGTAATACTATATGGTTTTCAGGATCGTCGATTTTAAAGACGTTTACCCAGCACGTATCCCACGTTTTGGGACCCGTTTTCAAGACAGCAGGACTCAGAAGTGGGCCGCGGTGTTTGCCGAACTCAGCGAGGTTTAGGGGGCAGAACTACCGGTTCAGACGTCGTCGGGCAGCGCCGTCGAACTGGCCAGTTCCTCGTCGATTTCGGCGTCTGCCATCTTCTCGACCAGCGCGTCGATGACCTCGCCGCGCATCCCTTTGACGAACTTGATGGAGCCGACGACGAGGTGGCCGCCGCCGCTCACGCCGCCGCCGTCGACCTCCTCGGTCAGTTCCGTCACGTACTGTGGGATGTCGAGCCGGACGCCGTCAGACCGGAGGACCGCGAAGTCGGGGCCGTAGCCGATAGTGATGACGGGGTCGCCGGTCTCGGCGACCTTCGCGTCGTGAATCTCACCGGTCGTCTTCCCGGGTGCGGGGTAGGTAAAGCGGTAGGCGTGGTTCTCGACGTCGATCTGGTAGAGGTGGGCGCCGTTGTCCAGGCGTTCGTGCTCTACGTGTTCCATCGCGGCGTCGAGTTGCTGGTCGACGTCGCGTTCGGCCTTCTGGGCCAGCTGGTCGACGAGCTCGGTGTGGCGCTGTCGGTCGTCACAGTCGACGTTGAGCACGTCGGTGATGAGCTGTTCGCCCGAGCTGTAGCGCAGCCAGTGGGTCGCATAGTCGAGCGCCTCACCGATGTCGCGCAGGTCGCCCTCGTCGTACCCCTGCTCCTCTGCCAGCGCGAGATAGTCCGGCATCGCCTCGCCCTCTGAGCGGTCCGAGAGCCCGGCGACGGCGGGGACGTGCTGGAGTTCCTCGGAGAGGTCGGGCGCGATCATCCGCGCCAGCTCGACACACATCATCCCGGTCGTGATGCGGTAGTCCTCGTCGTGGAGGTAGGGGTTGACGTGCTCGGTGATGAGCGGCTCGACGGCCTCGGGGTCCGGGTGGTGGTGGTCGACGACGACCACGGGGATGTCGTAGTGACGGAGGTTCCGGTAGGCCGGCGTGTCCTCCTCGGTGGAGCCGTTGTCAAGCATCAAGACCATCGGGAGCTTCTGGCCGTGCCGGGTGCGGTCCTCCAGCGCGAAGTTGAGGTCTCGGGTGACGTCCTCCATCTCGTAATAGGGTGCCTTGCTCGGCAGCCGCTTGAGGAGGTGCTGGGGCGCGTCGCCGTCCTCGTAGTGGTCCGCGATGAACCGTTCGAGGGCGACCTGCAGCGGCACGCTCGCACAGAGGCCGTCGCCGTCGGCGTGGTGGCGCATCCGGATGGGGCGGCCCTCGAGGACGGTCTTTCGGAGTTCAGTGGCGACTTCTCGGAGGTCCTCCCACAGCTTCTCGAAGGCAGGCCACTCCACGAGCGGCTCGATGTCGGCGGGCTCGGCCGCCGCCTCGAGGGCGTCGTCGAGGGTGGCTTCGACCGCGTCGGCCGCCTCGCCGTCCAGTCGCGTCAGCGCGTCCACTTCCACCTGAACGCCGCCGTTGCGTTCCTCGGCCCGGCCGGAGACCCGGACGATGTCGTCGATTTCCACGTCGGGGTGGGCACGGACGCCGGCCTCCTCGAAGGCGGCACACGGGACGACGCCGGTGCCGTCGCGGACCTGGAAGATGGTCGGCCCGCCGGTCTGTTTAATCTGGACGACCTGTCCCTCGACGACGACGGTATCGCCCGTCGCGTCGGCGAGTCCGTCGACGTCGGCTGCGGTCCCGTGGGCGACGTGTTCGGTCTCGAACTCCGTCACGTCGACCTCCTCGAAGCTCATGTCGCCGTCCGAGCGGACCTCGCCCAGTTCGACGACGAGCTGGTCGCCCTCCTCGTAGGACCCCTGGAGGTTTGAGTCGTGGACGAGCCCGGAGACGGCGTCGGAGAGGTCGACGAAGACCCCGTAGTCGACGACCCCGTTGACCGTGGCCCGGTAGCGCGAGCCGACGTCGACGTCGTCAGCGGTACAGCCAGACGCTAAATCGTAGACGATGGCTCCCCCCTCGGGAGCCTCGGCACCGTCGTCGGTGCCAGTTGGCGAAGACATTTGCCGTCACTTCGATACTCGCCGGTTTGTACTCTTCGAAATCGCTGGCTAGCAAACGCCGGGTTCAGTACTGTCGAAACGGCCACTGTGGACGACAACCGCCAGAAAGCCCCCGGACTCTCAGCTCCCGCGGCTCGCTGCGCGCCGTAGGTGCTTGCTTCGCCGGGGTTCGCTGAGAGTCCGGCCCCTTTCAGTCCCACCCGTAGCCGGTTGGTCAGCCGGCATGGGTGGGGCTGAAAGGGGCGGCGGGCTGAACGAAGGCGGACGACGCAAGCACCGGAACGAACGTAGTGAGTGAGGAGCGCAGCGAGTCCCCGATTTCAGCCCGCCGGGGCTTTCTGGCGGTCCAACGGCTGAGTGTGACTCGTGTCAGTAGTATTCCGTCCGAGTCCTAGAGCGGAACCCTTAGAACCGGTCCGAACTACCCACCGAACATGGGGCTGTTTCGCTCGGGCGAGATTCTCGGTATCGCCGAGTCGGCACTGGACTTCGCGCGGGCCGCGTCCGAGGACACGCATCCGAACGAGTACATGGGACTGCTTCGGGGCGACAAGGCCCGAAAAGTCGGCCTGGACCGGGATGGGACCGTCCTGACGGACGTCCTCGTGATTCCGGGTACCGAGTCGGACCCGGTCAGTGCGACCCTCAAGACGAACATGGTGCCAAACGACATGCGCGCGGCGGGGTCGATTCACTCCCACCCCAACGGCGTCCTCCAGCCGAGCGACGCCGACCTGGCCACCTTCGGCCGGGGCGACGTCCACATCATCGTGGGGTATCCGTACGGACCCGGGGACTGGCAGGCCTTCGACAACGACGGCGAGCCGGTCGACCTGCCCGTACTGGACATCGACCCGCCCGAAGAGACGTTCTTCGACTTCGACCAGCACGACATCGACCAGGAACTGCGCGAGGAGGAGTGGGATTCGTGACCCCCGTCGTCGCGCAGGGCACCTTCGACCTGCTCCATCCCGGCCACGTCCACTATCTGCGGGACGCCGCCGAGATGGGCGAGGAGCTACACGTCATCATCGCCCGCTCTGAGAACGTCACGCACAAGGCGCCACCGGTGGTGCCCGACCAGCAGCGCCGGGAGATGGTGGCGGCGCTGAAACCCGTCGACGAGGCCCACCTGGGCCACCCCGAGGACATCTTCGTCCCCATCGAGCGCATCGACCCGGACGTCATCGCGCTGGGGTACGACCAGCACCACGACGAGGAGCGCCTGCAAGCGGCGCTCTCCGAGCGCGGTATCGACTGCGAGATTCGCCGGGCGAGCCCGCTGGACAGGGACGACCCCGAGCGGCTGCTCTCGACCGGGCGTATCATCGACCGGATTCTCGAAGAGCGGACCGACTAGTCGGTCCCGCTGGGGGATTGCTGCTGTGGTGAGGGACTCCCCGTCGAATTCCGTGGCGATTGCGTCCCGGTCGGCTCCCGTTTCGTAGGCGTCTGCGTCGGTCCCTCGACGGTGATAACCGCCGTCGAGACGGTGGTCTGTCCCGAGTCACCGGCCCTGGCTTCGACGGGAAGCGAGTAGTCTCCGGGCGCGGCTTTCGGGCCTATTTCGACGATGAACGACCCCGTCACCGTGCCGATGGGGGGCTCCCACAGTAGTTCCGGCGGGTACATCTCCCGGACCGAGGTCGGTCCGGGGTCGAAATCCCCCTGTGTCACCTGCCAGCCCGATGGGAGGGCGTCGACGCGGTACGTGAGTACACCGAGGCCTCGGGCCGTCAGCTCGACGCCGACAGCCTGCCCGGGAACGCCCTCGGCCCCAGTAGTCGTCAGTCCGAAGTCTCGTTCCGTTCCCTCGGCAGACCCGCCACAACCGGCGAGTGCGAGTGTGCCACCGGCGACCAGCGACAGCACTGCACGTCTGCTTGGCATACCAACCGTTCCGTATCCCACGGCAAAAACAGTTAGCTTTCTAATATTATCCTGCTCGGACGCCGCGTTGCTGGCCGTGCTCTTCGTCTCGATACCGGTCCCGTTCTTCGGCGACTCCTATCGCTGTCATCGCTACCGGGCACTACGGTAACACGGCTTTTCGACCGGAATTTACTTTATTTGTCTTTTCGGATGGCGAATTATATGCAAGACTGGGGGGGAACGTCGACGAAACGAGCCACCGTCGACGACGTGGAGTCGAAGTCGTACCGGTACATGGAGTGGGCGCTGATGACGCCGATCGCGTTGCTCGTCTTCGTCTCCATACCGTTGTTATTGATGGGGGGTCTGATCACGTTGGGGTACATCACCGGTTCAGATGTTTTGATAGGCGGTATATATATCGGATTTGGAACTATTTTGTTCTTCAGTTTATTTGTACTTCCCCTCCTCGCGATTGCACTGCTTGGGGCTGGGGCACTGACCACCGGTATTGCCGTCTACTCCGATGCCAAAACCCTCGAAACCGTGGACATCGACTGGCAACCAGACCCGGCCGTGTTCGGGCTCGGTACATTTTTCTTTCCACCGCTTGCCTTCTACTACCTCTACAAGCGTCACGAACACGTCGCCGACTGGGTCGATACCGGACGGTGGGGCGCTGTCGCCGCGGGGAGTCTGGTGCTGTCGACGCCGCTCATCGGTACTGGACTGGTCATCGAGATAGCAACTTACTGGTTTCCACACGCGCTGTTTCCAATCGCGCTGTTGCTTGCGAGCCTCGGTGTCATCCTATTGGCCCCGTTCCCGTACGCCATCTACCGCGACTCGACGTACGTTCGTCTGAACTCCAGCACGTGGCACCCGAACCCCGGCCTGACGCTCTCGCTGGCGTTTGCCTCCATGTTCCTCCTGCCCCCCACCTATCCCCTGTTTGGCGGGTGGTATCTGTACAAACGGCGAGAAGCCCTTCGGGCGGCCTGACTCCGCCGAACAACGAGTCGGCGTTAGATAAGGTCGTGTTCGGCCAGCCGGTCGACTGCTTCTTCGAGTCGCTCCTTGCTGTTGGCATACGAGATGCGAGCGTAGCCGGGCGTGCCAAAGGCGGTGCCCGGGACGGTCGCGACCTGTGCCTCCGAGATGGCCTTGTCACACCACTCGGTGTCGTCTCCATCCGGCGCTATTTCGGGCATCATGTAGAACGCGCCCTGGGGTTCCGGGACGTGGACGCCGTGGTCCTCGAACAGGCCCATCAGGAACTCCCGTCGCTCGGCGAAGGCCTGGCGCATCTCCTCGACTGCCTCGTCGGTGTTCGTGATAGCCTCGACGCCGGCGTGCTGGACGAAGTTCACCGCACAGGAGACCGAGTGCGAGTGGACCTTCCCGGCTTGGGAGACGAGCTCCTCGGGTCCGGCGAAGTAGCCGAGCCGCCAGCCGGTCATCGAGTAGGCCTTCGAGAAGCCGTTGAGCGTGACCGTTCGGTCTTCCATCCCATCCAGCGTCCCCAGCGAGACGGCTTCGACGCCGTCGTAAGTTATCTCCTTGTAAATCTCGTCGGAGATGACGGTGATATCGTGCTCGACGGCGAGGTCGCGGACCCCTTCGAGCGCGTCCTCGGAGTAGACCGCGCCGTGGGGGTTGCCCGGTGAGTTGACGACGAGCAGTTCCGTCTCGTCCGAGACGGCCTCGGCGAGGTCGTCGAGCGCTCCTTCGAGCTGGAAGTCGTGGGCCGCGGTGTCGACGCGAGTCAGGGTGCCGCCGGCGAGTTTCACCATCGCCTCGTAGGAGACCCACGCCGGGTCCAGCAGGGCGACCTCGTCACCGTCGTCGATGACGGTCTGGAATATCTCGTAGAGGGCCTGCTTGCCGCCGGGCGTGACGATGACGTTGTCAGCGTCGTACTGGGTCAGCCCGTCGTCGTGGAGCTTCGCCGCGATGGCCTCTTTGAGTTCCGGGATACCGTTCGAGGAGGTGTACCCGGTGTGGCCCGCATCGAGGGCGTCCTTGGCGGCGTCCTTGATGTTCTCGGGCGTGTCGAAGTCCGGTTCGCCGACACTCAGGTCGACCACGTCCTTGCCCTCGGCCTCCAGCTCGGCGGCCTTGTTGCTTATCGCGAGTGTCGCACTCGGCTCTACACGTCCGACCCGTGAAGCGAAGTCCATAGTCATAGTTTTGCGAGTTCGATGGCGCTCGTGACGGCCGACCCACCTTTGTGGGTTCGGGCCTCGGCTTCGTCCTTGCTCATGCCCGGCCCGATGATGCCCAGCGTAACGGGAGTGTCCCGTTCGAGGGAGACGTCTGTCAGCCCCCCAGCGGCGGCCTCGGTGATGACCTTGTCGTGGTCCGTGTCGCCCTCGATGACGACGCCCAGCACCGCGACGGCGTCGATATCCTCACGCCGCGCTAGCCGGTCGGCCGGAAGCGGCGTGTCGTAGGCCCCGGGGACCGAGAGCGTCTCGGCGATGGTCGCGCCCGCGTCCTCGGCGGCCGCGCGTGCCGACTCGTGCATCGCGTCGATTACGTCCCCATGTTTGTCGTACTGAGCGACGACCAGTCCGAGCTGCACCATACGCGGTGTGGGGACACTCGGGCGTAAAGAACTACCGTTCCGTGTCGGGAAACCAGAAAGATTCTAATCCTCGCTCGTCTTGCACCCGGTAATGTCTACGTCGTCCGGGGTGGTATCTGCCCTCCAGCAGTTCCGTCGCCGTGGCCAGTCCTGGCTCGACAGCGACGACCACGCGACGGTGAAACTGGTCGTCGCGATTACGCTGCTCGGTCTCGCGCTTCGTGTCGTCTCGCTGGGCTACCGCGTGGCCCACTTCGACGAGGGCCGGGTCGCGTACTGGGCCTGGCACTACGGTGATACGGGTAACTTCGCCTACCGCTACATCATCCACGGCCCCTTTATCCAGCACGTCGACCGGTGGCTGTTCGGGCTCATCGGGCCCTCGGACTTCGCGATGCGGCTGCCCGTCGCCGTCGTGGGCGGCCTGCTCCCCCTGACGGCGCTGCTCCTGCGGGAGCACCTGAACCGGAGCGAAATCGTCGCCCTGGCACTCCTGTTCACCCTCGACCCCGTCATGCTGTACTACTCGCGGTTCATGCGCAGCGACGTCCTCGTCGCGGCCTTCATGTTCACCGCCTTCGCCTTCCTCGTTCGGCTCTACGACACGCGGAAGGCCCGCTATATGTACGCGGCCGGCGTCTTTCTCGCGCTGGGCTTTGCCTCGAAGGAGAACGCGCTGGTCTACGTCGTGACGTGGCTCGGCGCGACCGGGCTCTTGCTGGCGAAGATTCTGGTCCTCCCAGACGGCTTTCGTGACGCGGCGACCTTCCTCGCCGAGGCACCCTCCCCGTCACGGGTACGCGACCGGCTCGTCGGTCGGGTGAAAGGCGACGTGGGCCGGGTCGTCGGCATCGTGCGGGGCTTCCGGGCGCGCCACGACGACGCCTGGCTCACCGCCGGCGCCTACGTCGGCCACATCGTCCTCGCACTGGTGGCCTTTGGGTTCGTTTCGCTGTTCTTCTACGCACCCCGTGGCGCCGGCATCGACGGTATCGAGAGCCACCCGGCTATCGCCGCGAGCGCGCCCGGCTACATCGGCTTCTGGGAGGGTATCACGAATCCGGCGCTGTTCCCGCAACTACTCGAAACCACTGTCGACCGCGTCGTAGACCAGTGGAGCAACTGGCTGCCCTCCGGCGAAGGGGGGTCTTCGGGGACGGGAGGGGAGTCTTTCTGGCCGTTTAGCGGTATGAAACCCTACGATACGTATATGAAGCACTTCTGGCCGTCGACCGCTGCGCTGGTGCAGGGGTCGCGTGCGGTGGCGGCACTGGCCGGCGTGGGCTACCTCCTCGACCGGCTGGGCATCACCACGCCTCGGCACCTGATTCCGTTCTGTTTCTACGCCGGTTTCGTCTCCATCTTCGGTTACCCGCTGGGGACCGACATCGGCGCGCCGTGGCTCGCGGTCCACATGGTCGTCCCGCTGGCGGTCCCGGCAGCAGTCGCGCTGGCCGCCGTCGTCCGCTGGGGCAGCCAGTCGCTGGCGACGGATGACCTGCCCAGCTTCGGCAGCGCCACGCTCGTCCTCTTTGCACTCTCTGTACTGGTCGCACAGGCGGGTGTGGGCCAGGTGTACACCAACACCACCGAGGACTCGAACCCGATGGTCCAGTACGCCCAGCCGAACGCGGAGCTCAAGGGTGAACTCCGCGAGATGGACCGGCTCGCGGCGGCCAACAACGGTTCGACCGACGTGGTGGTCTACTACGGCGAGTCCGGCAGCCAGCACGACCGCTACAACGCCTACGTCGGCCCTGACCGGAACAGCTGGGACGAGTCCTACCGGAACAACAAGCCGACCTGCATGATGTGGTACAACTCCCTGCCGCTGCCGTGGTACTTCGCCGCGGGCGATATGGACGTCGACTGCGAGAACAGCGAGCGGAATCTCGAATCGCTGGCGGACCAGCGCACCTCGCCGGTCATCATCACCCAGAACTTCGACCCGACGGTGCCCGAAGAAGAGCTACGGGCCGCCGGCTACGAGGGTGAGAGCTACCGGCTGCGCACCACCGGCGACCGGAACGTGTTCACGGTCTGGACGAACGAGGACGCCGTCGACAACGGGACGGCGGACTGACAAGCGCCGTCGACAACGGGACGGCGGACTGACAAGCCCCGTCGACAACGGGACGGCGAACTGACAACCGCCGTCGACAACGGGACGGCATAGTGCGAGCGGAACTCGAAGACTTAAGCGGGCCCCAGCGATAGAGCGTCGTATGACACGAACGTCGCCCGGCCCGACCGTGGGCGTGGTTGGCGGGGGGCAGCTCGGACGGATGCTCGGGGAAGCCGCGGCGCCGCTGGGCGTCGAGGTCGTCGTCGCCGACCCGACGCCTGACTGCCCGGCCGCACCGGTGGTGCGCGACCAGCTCGTCGGCGGGTTCGAGGACGAATCGACCTTCCGGGAACTGGCCGAGCGCGCCGACGTACTCACCTTCGAAATCGAACTGGCCGACCCGGACGTGCTCGAAGGGGTCGCCGAAGAGACCGACACGCCGGTCCATCCGGCGCCCGAGACCCTGCGGACCATCCAGGACAAGCTCGTCCAGAAGCGCCGGCTCGCCGAGGCCGGCGTGCCGGTCCCAGAGTTCCGCGGTGTCGACACGGCCGAGGAGCTTCGCGAGGCCTGCGACGAACTGGGCTATCCCGCCATGCTGAAGGCCCGCACCGGCGGCTACGACGGGCGGGGCAACGTCCCGGTCGGCGGTCCCGACGAGGTCGAGGCCGCGATGGCCGACATCGCCGGGCCGGCGATGGTCGAGGAGATGGTCGACTTCGAGCGCGAACTCGCGGTCATGGGCTGTCTGGGTGACGGCGAACGGGACACGTTCCCCGTCACCGAGACCGTCCACCGCGAGGAGATTCTCAGGGAGAGCGTCGCGCCGGCGCGAGCGAGCGCCGAGGTCCGGGACCGGGCCCAATCGGTCGCGATGGACGTCCTCGACGTGATGGAGGGCCGGGGCGTCTTCGGTATCGAGCTGTTCCAGACCAGCGACGACAGGATTCTGCTCAACGAGATAGCCCCCCGCCCCCACAACTCCGGGCACTGGACCATCGAGGGCTGTCACACCTCCCAGTTCGAACAGCACATCCGGGCGGTACTTGGCGACCCCCTCGGGACCACCGAAATTCGAGACCCAACGGTGTCGGCGAACATCCTCGGCGACGTCACCGAGCGCCAGGACGCGGTCATGCACGGCGAGGAGACGGCGCTCTCGACCGCGCGCGCCCACCTCCACTGGTACGGCAAGCGCGAGGTGTACGAGCTCCGGAAGATGGGCCATCTCACGCTGACCGGAGACGACAACGACGACCGCGCCACGCTGCTTGGGGACGTTCGGGACCTGCGCGACGGACTGACGTTTCAGAGCGAGTGAGACGGGTCGTTCCTCGAGCGAGGACAACAGTATCAGCCCGCACCGCAGAGGCCTGGTGATGGCTTGACCAACAGTCGAACGGCCCCTGATTTATTTTCCCGGATGTGATTTATTTTTTCGCCAGAGGCGAAATTTTTAAATCGGCGGTCGTTTATGGGTGTATTCAGATGCATGGAGTCGTGATGACAGGGCTGCGCTCGTTCGTTATCGAACAGCACGACCGCAGCACCTGGGAAGCAGTCAAAGACGCCGCGGGTATAGAGCGGAACCAGTTCACACGGATGGATGACTATCCCGACGAAGAGTTTCTGGGCATATATCAGGTCCTTCTGGACGAATCAGAGGCGACTGGTACGGAGCTCCAGCGGGAGTTCGGCCAGTTCCTCTTCGCCGAGATGGCGGAGATGTACGGCCGAATCTATTTCGACGACGAGTGGGGTGCGCTAGACCTGATAAACAACGTCGAGGAGACGATTCACCAGTCACTCAAGGCCCGCACCGACAGCGGTTTCACACCGCCGGAACTCGAGACGGAGCCGATCGGTGACGGCGGGGTAGCCGTTCTCTATCGGTCCGACCGGCAGCTCTGTGAGTTCGGCAAGGGGCTGCTGATGGGGACCGGCACGCATTACGAGACAGAGCTGACAATCGAGGAGCCACAGTGTATGAAAGACGGTGACGATATCTGCCGAATCGAGGTGCATCAGAATGAGTAACGGGAGAGACACGAATTCGAACGTGGTGACTCGTGGACTCGGTGCGCTTCGCGACGCGTTCACGGGTGGATCCGACGACGCCGAACAGACACAGACAGACGAAGACACCGCTCGAACCGGAGGTGACGAGCCGACCGCTCCCTCCAAGCGGACAGCCGAGGAGTACGCCGACACCATGCAGCAGTGTGCGGACGGTGACCTCACTGTTCGCATGGAGGGGCGAGGCGAAGACGAGGCGATGGACAGAATGGCAGATGAGTTCAACGAGATGGTCAGCGAACTGGAGAAGACGACGGACCATCTCAAATCGTACGTCGGCGAAGTCGAGGGAGCCGGTGTGGGCGTCGAGGAGAGCAGCGACACGGTCCGCAGGGCCAGCGATAACGTCATCGACTCCATGCAGACTATCTCCGGCGATATCGGGGCCCAACGCGAGCAGCTGCAGGCGGCATCCGAGACCATAGACGGGGTCGTAGCGGCCCTCGAAGAGGTCGCTGCGAGCCACCCCGACGCGGACATCGAGCCCCAGATAGCCCGTCTCGAAGAACAGGCCAGCGAGATTCGGGACGCCGCCAATATCGGTGAGGGGGTCCAGACCGAGACCCAGGTCGTCGGCGCAACGGTAGCAGAGCAGTCAGCGGAGCTCAACGACGTCTCCAGACGAGCGAACGACCTCCAGCGGTACGCCACGCCGCTCAGTGCCATCCTCGACCGGTTCAAGACGAACTCGGAAAACGAATCGTCCCTGTCGAACGAGAGCGCGGCGGTCGAGGAGTAGAGAAGCTACTTGCGGTACCGGTCCGACGACCGAGTCACGAGAGGTGTCCTGCTGCGGTGTCGTACGATAGGCGAATCGTTCCGATGACGATTCGAATGCGGAGCCACGTGACCGGGCGATATCGCTGTTTGCTCGATAATTCCCACGGCGAGATATGTCACTCAGGGTGGACGGCACCGAGCAAGACCGAGCGGCATTTGTCCGTCCGGAACCGAGCGTGCGTATGGAGCGACGGGCTTTCCTCCGGGCAGCGGTACCGACGGCAGCCGTCGGATTGGCTGGCTGTATCGGAGGCAGCACACCGACCGACTACGACGTGGGCATGGGTGCAAAGGAGTTCCGACCCGAGACCCTAGAGGTCACGGCCGGGACCACGGTCACCTGGCTCAACACGAACAAGCAGGGCCACTCGGTGACGGCCTACGAGAGCGAGCTCCCCGACGGCGCCGACTACTTCGCCTCGGGCGGATTCGACAGCGAGAAGGCCGCAGAGGACGCCTGGGGCAACAGCTCCGGCGGGACGCTGTTCGAGGGCCAGACGTTCGAACACACCTTCGAGGTGCCCGGGGAGTACCCCTACTTCTGTATCCCACACGAGCGGGGCGGGATGGTCGGCTCCGTCGTCGTGACCGGCGACCGGTCGACCACCGAGACGAGCAGCGCCACGAGGCCGACGGACGGCAACACGACCGCGCCGAACTGAGGGGGTTCGACAGCGCGGCCGCTCAGCGCTCGACAATAAAAAGGAAACTATCCGTCCTGAGCGGTTAGGCTTCGACGTCGACGTCGTCTTCGTCGACATCGACGGCCGTCTCCTCTTCGGCGGCGACTTCCTCTGGTCGGGCTTCGAGCGTGGTCTTCTGGATTTCGACGCGTCGGAGCGGGTAGATGTCCTTGGCCTCACCGTAGATGGCCGAGGAGAGGCGCCCCTCGACGACGCTGTCGATGACTTCCTCGAAGGTCCGGTCCTTGACCGTCTCTTCGACGAGGTCGATCATCGTGCGTCGGATGGCCTTCTCCTGGGAGGCGTCGGCCCGCTTCGTCGTGACGGCGACCGGCTGAATCTGGACGCGGTAGTCGTCCGTCGTCAGCACGGTGATGAAGGCCTCGACCTTCGAGGAGCCACGGCGGACGAGCGAGCGCAGGTAGTCCCGCGTCAGCTCGTGCTTGATGAACTCGGTGTAGGCCGTGTCGGATGCGACCTCGTTGATCTTGAACGTGAGTTTGGTGTTGTTCTCGCTGGCGTCGTTGTTCAGTTCGCCCAGCGTGGTCTCGATGGTGCGGCCGAGCACCTTGTCCGGTTCGTCTGCTGTGGTCTTACCGAGCGTCTCCCGGTCGAACTGCTCGGGAGCCTGCACGGTGTACCACCGTTTCTGCTGTTTGCGCTTGGAAACGCTTCGTTCACTCATGGTTGGATTGTGTTGTGTCAGTCGTAAGCTGTGCTGCGACGCGGAGGTTGACGACGTAGTCGTCGACGGTCGACTGGAGGCCGCTCGTGTTGTCGCGCTCGATAGTGGTGACCACTGTCTCGCCTTCGACGCGGGTGGTCATCTCGGCGGTGTTGTCCGGGCGGACGGCCGCGGCGATACGGTCGGCGCGGTCGGGCGAGCCGAATTCGGTCTCGAGTTCGGCTCGTCTCATACTGCCTCCCGGAACGCTTCGATGAGTTCCGACGTCGGAACGTCGAACTGTGCGCGGGCGCGGTCGCCCTGTCCCACCGTCTCACCGGCGATGTCATCGGTCGCGGCCCGCATGGTCGCGGCGACATCCCGGCCGTCTGTGGCGCGGGCGGCCGCCTCACCGTCGGTGACGACGAGGGCGACCGGCTCGGGCGCTTGGAAGTCCGCAACGAGGCGTGCGACGGTGCCCACGGGCATCGCGTCGCCGCGGGCGACGAACAGGCCGTCGTACCGGCCCGTGGTCGCGTCGGCGACGGCCCTGTGAGCGTCGCTGGCGTGTGTTCGCCAGGCCGAGAGCGCGTTCTCGCGAACGCCCTCGTGGCCCAGGGCGAGCGCGATGCCCGTGCCTGGCGCCTCACGGGCGACCGCGTCGAGCACGTCGGCGTAGCCGCCGACCGTCTCGAAGGGGCCGCCGGCGTAGGGGTGGAGTCCCCGAGCGACGGCGTCGGTCGCCCGCTCGGGAGCGTCCTCGGTGACCGCAAGGGCGACCATCGACGCGACGCGCCGGTGGCCGTCGTCGGTCAGGTCCGCGCTCGTGGTGGACGGGAGGTCCAGTTCGGCGAGGGCGGTCCGTGCCGCCTCGGCGTCGCCGGAGAACGGCCCCGACAGCAGTGTCGAGTGGGCCAGTCCGTCGGCGATATCCGCGACCGGGACGGCGAGTCCCGGGCGGCGCTCGAGGCCAGACCGCTCGGCGGCGTCGGCCACGGTTCCGTCCACGTCGCCGCCGGCGATCGTGCCGGCCAGCGCGAGGACGGGGTCGGGGCTGGCGCCGAGCTCGCGGGCGACGGCGAAGGCCGTCGCGGCCGGCTGCGCCGAGAGCGTGTGGTCGGCTGTGGAGTGGCCGGCACCGAGCGCGACAGTCACGTCGGCCTCTGTGGTCCGGTCGGGGTTGGCGAAGGGGCCGACGACGCTCGCCTGGAAGGGCGTGTCGTCGGCCGTCAGTGCCCGCGCCAGCACGCCCGTGCCGGCCAGCGAATCGCCGGTCGCGTCGCTGACGAGCCGCACGAAGGCGGACTCGTTGAGCGCGGCGGCGAGGTCACTGGGCGAGGGGGCTGGCGCCTGGTCCCGACCGGTAGCCGACATTACAGGAGCTGGACAGCTTTCTCGTAGCTGTAGGTGAAGTCCTCGTCGAGCTCGTCACCGCGGTAGTAGTCGACGAGCCGGCGAATCTTCGACTGCGTGTTCTGGAGCGCACGCTTGTTCTGGTGGTCGCCGGGGTTCTCGTCCATGTGGTCGCGCAGTCGGACGGCGCGTTTCATCAGGTTGCGGAGGTCCTCGGGGAAGTCCGGTTCGGCGTCGTTGTCCTCGAGAATCTCGGTGACCTTCTTGCCGGTCGCGAGCTTGACGTTCGGCACCGGGGTGCCCTGGACGCCTTCGTCGCGCAGTTTCAGGCCGATCTCGCTTGGCGAGTGACCCTGTTCGGCGAGTTCGACGACGCGCTCCTCGATGGCGTCTTCCTCGACGTCGCTCCACTCCGGGGGTTCGTCTGCCGCCGGCTTGTCCGAGTCGGACGAGCCGCGACGGCGTGTGTGCATTCGTGCCATAGTTTTCGTTGGAACCGCACGAACCGCTCGTCGCTGCCGGTAGCGAGGCGTATCGGCTGTAGGACGATTCCTACGATGCCAAACACGGCCGCAATCCCGAGCCGTGGAATCCCACGGCGTGTCAGATTTGCGGTCGTGCTGTTCCCATGGGATGGTCGTTGGTCCCGGGATTAAACCGTTTCCATCTCGATGTCGGACACCCGCCAGCGAGGCAGTATATATATCTACTGGCCATTATGCGTCTCGATAGAGAGTGTGTTTTTATACATAACCAACCTGATTTATAATATTAGTGCTACGTGGTGTGTCGGGTCGACGAGGGCAGAGCAGCCCGATAGCGCTGGTGCTAATCTTCGCACTGGTCATCGGTGCGACGACGGTGATGCTGGTGGTCGGCGGACTGGCCATAACGGACACGCAAGACCAACTGAACGCCCAGTCTGCCGAGAAAGCGATGACGCAACTGGATTCCCAGGCGTCACTCGTCGCACTGGGCCAATCGCAGCGTCAGGTGGTCGAATTCGGCACGGCAGGAGACGGTGACTACCGTCTGAACGAGACCGCCGGGCAGATGACGATTACGCACAGAACCCGGAGCGGCACCGATACCATACTGCAGAAAGACCTCGGCAAGGTCTACTACGAGGGCGGCGGCACCGAAATCGCGTATCAGGGCGGCGGCGTCTGGCGGTCGGACGGCGACGGGAACGCGGTGATGATCTCGCCACCGGAGTTCCACTACAGGGATGCGACCCTGACGCTTCCGGTCGTAACGGTCGATGGAGAGAACTACCTCGGTGACAGCGCGGCCATCACCAACAACGACACCCAGAAAGCCTATCCCGTCGGTGACGACGTGAACCCGGTGGACTCCGGACTCGTCACCGTCAGCGTCCAGAGCGAGTTCTATCGCGCGTGGGGGAACTACTTCCACGAGCGAACCTCCGGCTCAGTCGACTACGACCACGCCAACAATACGGCTACGGTGGCTCTCACCGTTGAGACCGAGGAACAGACGGTCGACGCGGGGGTGATCTCCGGCGGAACGGGGACCACAATCACGTACAAGAATAAAGGTGATTTCGATAGTTACAATTCCTCAGTAGGAGATTACGAGAGTTCAAACGGAGAGCGGGGCGCTATCTACACCGCAGGAAACATCGAGCTGAAAAATAAGGTGGATCTCCGGGGTAGTCTGATAGCAGAAGGCCAAATTACGTTTCAGGGGTCCAAGCAAACGATTACCGGAGACCTGGAGTACGTGGATGGAAACTTCGATGAAGCGAACGAAGGCGAACACGTCGAGGGGACAATATCGAAAGGGGCGGATGTTCCTGAGACCGTCGCGGTCGATGGTCTAATCGACGAGAAAGAAAGCGTTCTCACGTCCGACAACGACAACACCACCCATCCAAATACTATCGAGACTCTCAACACGGAATCGACCCGTACCTGTAACCCGTGTAATCTGACGGCAGGAGGATATTATCTGGAAAGTTTCGAACCTGGCTCCGGACAGACTGTGTACCTGAAACCGGAAGATGGAACGATCGATATGTATGTCGAGGGGGAGTTCGCTCCGGCAGATAACGTTCATATCGAGGTAATCGGAGACGGACGTGTCAACGTCTATCTCGACAAGGACCTGTCCCTCGGTAAGAACACGACGATAACGAACGACGGGGACGACGCGTCACAGTTCTGGATATATATGAATCCGGACCGTGACGCAGAGCTTCAGGGCGGGAGCAACGACCCCGATAACGTCGATTACACTGGTGTTATATATGGCCCCGGCCGTGGCGACCAGGCTGGTGTCGATATCAGTATCGACAACAACGACGATATTTTTGGCGCTGTCGTCGGTAATCTCTACGACGTGGCCAACAAAGGGAATATACATTACGACGAAGCTCTCACCGACACTACCGCGATTGCGGGGGGCGAGACCACGCGCCCCTCCCTGACCTACCTTCACATCTCGGAGAACAGCGTCAACGTCACGTCCGACTGAGGCCGGCGACACGCACGCCCAATCGGCGACGAACAGTTTCTCGACCCGGCTATCAGCGGTGGTAGTTCGGCCAGCGCGCTTATTATGCCCTATTTCGTTTACATACCTAATGCTACTCTGTTCGGGTCAGGGTGACCAGCGCCAGCCACGGGCACAATCCGGCCCACTCGGATTTCTGCTCGTCTTCGCGCTGGTCATCGCGGCGACGACGCTTATCGTAGCCCTCGGCGCGGGGGCCATCGGGGGGACACAGGAGACACTCGACGAGGAACGGGCCGAGAAGGCGATGACGCAATTCGACTCCCAGGCCGCGCTGGTCGCGCTCGGGAACTCTCAGGTCCAGCGGGTCGACCTCTCGTCGGGGCGAGCGAACTCCTACCAGGTCGAGGACGACGCCGGCCGGATGACGCTGTCGTACACGAACCAGACGAACGGGAACGAGACGACCATCTTCTCGAAACCGATGGGCCGAATCCGCTACCAGACCGACAACGGCGACAACATCGCCTACCAGGGCGGGGGTGTCTGGCGGTCCGACGGGAACGGCAACGCCGTCATGGTGTCACCGCCCGAGTTCCACTACCGCGACGCCACGCTGACATTGCCGCTGGTCACGGTCGGGTCCTCCGGGACCATCGGTGACCGAGCCGTCATCTCGAACGCGAAAACGACGCGGTACTTCCCGAACGGGACCAGAAACAGCGCCTACAGGAATCCGCTGGAGAACGCCCGCGTCGAGGTCTCCGTCACGAGCGACTACTACCGCGCGTGGGGGGAGTACTTCGAGACGCGGACCGACGGCCAGGTGGAGTTCAATCACTCGGCGAACAAGGTGACCCTGGCGCTGGTGACACCGCTGGAGAACACCAAGATCACCTCTGCGACGGCGAGCCTCTCCGCCAGCGGGACCTTCGAGATCAACGGTGCCGCCGGGAATCTCTGTGGCGCGAACGTCTACACCAATAGCTACAACTCCACCGGGACGGACAAGGGCTACTGCACCCAGGAGTCGGACGGCGACACGACCGGCGACGGGGACATCGTCTACGGGGGTGACGTGGATATCAGCGGTGGCGCCGGTGGCGGCTCCGGCGGCGACCTCCGTGGTGACGTGACCTCCGGTGGCAAAGTGTACGTCGGCAACGGCAACGGGAGCCCCGACATCGACGGCAATATTAGCCACACTGATGGGTGCGATAAATGCGAGGAAAACGACAAGATCACGGGGGAGCTAAACCAGATCAGCGGAATCGACAAGGCGCCATCGATCAACGGCATCGTCCAGACGCAGGTCAACGAGAGCGAGAAGAGCAACGACAACGCGGGCGCACCGATTACTGACGATACGCTCAATTACACCGCCGGGAGCGTCGAACTCTCCGCGGGCAGGTACTACCTGGAGGACATCACCGTCGCGAACGAAGACACAGTGACGCTCAACACCACCGAGGGCAACATCTTCATCGGTGTCCGTGAGAACGTCGAGCTCGCCGAGAACGCCACCATCGAGGTAGTCGGCGACGGTACCGTAAGTGTCTACGTACTCGGAGACGGCGGCCACGCGAGCCAGTTATCGATGGCCGCTTACAGCGAGGTCACGAATGCAGGCGACGATGCGCCCCAGTTCCGCATGTTCGGGCAGGACGACTTCACCGCGCGTATCGGTGACGGTGGCGGCGGGACCAATGGCCTGGCGAAGTACGTCGGTGTCATCTACGCGCCCCCAGGGACCAGCGGGACCGGGACTGTTACGCTGGAGAAAGGGACCATCTACGGGGGGGTACTCACCGGCACGACGACCATCGCCAACGGGAACGGCGGCTCCATCCACTACGACATGGCGCTGCGGACCACGCGTGTGCTGACCCAGAGCGAATCGATCATCCGCGTGACCTACATCCACGCCTCGACGAACGAGATACAGGTCGAAGACGGGTGACCCCGGCGGCTCTCTGTCGCCGTCCTCGCCGGACCAGCGCGCCACCATCCAGGTAGCGTCGACACACCTGACGCCGTCGTGGTCCCACAGCCCGTCGCTGGATGGGTTTCTGCGGCCAGGAGAGACTTAGCGGCCCTGGAACGCAAAGAGTCGAAGCGCAAAAGTGTGACAACGGGGCACCAGTCCGCAGGTAGCTGTCGTAGGAGCCGGCTGGTAGCGCCGTCAGGACTCGATGTCGACCTCGATGTCGTGGTAGACCACGTACGTCTGGTCGATGTTCCCAGAGTCGGGCACGGTACACTCGACCCCGGACGCCTGACAGTCGAAGCCAACAGACTCGAAGTAATCCCGCCAGAGCCCTGGCTGGGCGGTGTTTTGCAGCTCGACGGTGACGTCCTCAGCCGTGCCGTCGTACGCTACCGACGTGTCCTCCTTCTTCGTGCGGATGAGCACCGTCGACCCGCTGTAGACCTGGCGGTCGGGCCGGTTGAGACCGACCACAGAGATGAGGACGCGGTCCTCGGTGACGACGAACGGCGGGTCGGAGATTCGGAGCCCGCCGCCGTTGGAGGTGCGAAACACTGCCCCCGCTTCGTAGACGAGGTTTCTGCCCTCGTCACCGGTGTAGACGAGGGGGCGTATCTTCCACGACCGGTCCAGCACTGTGTCGGTCGAGTTGCGCACCGAGACGCGCATCGTGACGTTACTACCCGTTGCCAGCCTCGCCTGCCCGAGGCTGATCTCCGTGGCGCGGCTGGGCGCGTCGCGCCGGTGGACGTCGGCGACGTTGTCCGACAGCACGCTGAAGGCCTTCTGTGCGTTCGCCATCTGCTCGTCGTTGCGCGTCTCCTGGAGCGTGCTCAGCCCGCTCACGGAGACGATACCAACGGCGGAGACGACGAGCGCGAACACCAGCACGTAGCTGACCACCTCGCTGACAGCGCGCTCAGACATTGCGCACCTCCAGATGGTCGGCCCCTTGATCGTACCGAATCTGGATGTCACCACCCCTTGCTGAGGTCGCGCCGAGTGGGGTCTCGACTGTGAGACCGATTCGGACCGTCACGTCGGGCCGAGTTGTGTTCACCACGAGCGTCTGGTCGCTTGGCACCAGCGTGAGTTCGTAGCTCGCGCCGGTCACCCTGTTCGAGAGGGTCCGGTTCAGGGTGATTGTCGGGTCGTCCGAGTCAGCGGCCCTGACCAGCCGGTCCGAGCGTTCGACGTCAGCGGCGATTTGCTGGCCGACGACCCTGAGTTCGTCTCTGATGACCTGCTCGCGCTGGCTGTCGACGTAAGTCCCACCGGCGGTAATCAGCCCGGTGATGAGCAGCGTCGCGATAGCCAGGGCCAGCACGTAGCTCAGCGTCGTCGAGACCGCACGCACGTCAGACATCTGGCTCACCCGGGGCGACCCGAACGTCTGTCTCGTAGCGCAGGTCGGTCGTGAGATACGTGTACTCGACCGTCACGTCGTAGAGGGCCGTACTCGACTTTGGACCGTCGGACGCATCCGGGAGCAACTCGAGGTCGCCCCCATCGTAGACGACCAGCGAGAACGTCCCCGTTATCCCGTCGGCTTTGTCGAAGGAGATGTCGTAGCTGTCGTCCGTGCCGGGGGTCACCCCAGTCCCGGCACCGAAGTGGAAGTTCTCGCCAGACGGTGCGGTCCGGAGTGCGTCACACTCCTCGCCGTCGATAGTCCCACCAGTCACGTCGATTGTAATGCCCGTTCCCGGACTGTCTCTGGTGACCTCGCAGTCTTCGACGACAGTGGTCCCGCTGTCGTTTTTGAGCGTCCGGACGTGGACGGTGTCGCCGCCTGCGTCCCAGATGCGGGCGCGCCAACTGTTCTCGTCCCCGCTAGCGGCGCTGTCTTGGACCCGTATCTCGAACGGGTCGCTGGCGTCCGCAGTGATGGTGGACGCTTCGATGACGAACGCTCGCGTCCCGTTGGCGTCGTCGACCCGAGAGACGTTCCCGACCAGCTGGTAGCGTTCGTCGCCCGCCGCGTTCGTGAAACTCGAGTCGTTCGCCCGGTAGATGCGTGCGCCCTCTTTTTGCGACCCCGACTGATATGCGACGTTGACGACCCGTCCCGAGCGCGCAGACTGTCGCCCGGTCTGCTGAGAGAGTTGCCTGACACTGGCCTCCACCGCGCCGGTGAGGTCGGATTGGGAGCTGTTATTGTTTCGGTTTGCCGCTTCGATGCCCTCACCGACGTTTTCAGTTACGTCTGCCCGCATCGAGAGCGCGCCCTCACTGCCCGCTGTCTCGCCCCGGGTCGCCAGATTCTCGGTGAAGATGGCCGAATTGACGATGAGCGCCATCGCCACGAAGATGACCGCCAGCGCGAACGCGGCGATGAGGAGTATCTGCCCGCGGTCGTCCCGGCTCAGATTCGCCATGCAACCACCTCCACGCGCACTGTGTTGTAGAGGTTGTCCCCGGTGTCGGGCATCGGGTAGGTCATGTTCTCCGTGTTGAGCCGGGTCGAACTCGGGGTGCCGTCTGCATTGTACAGCGGGTCATCGTCCCACAGCGTCACGGTGTGTGTCGCCGTGACGGCGTTGTCCGTCGGAACACCGCTGTAGACGTACTGACGAGTGATGGGCCTGCCGTCGGCGTTCTGGAACCGGAAGTAGACGTTGTACGCGATACCGTTGCCGTTGAACGCCCGCTCCAGCATCGCCCCGAACCGGTTGTCGGGCGGACCACTCGTGTAGAACCGCTGGACGCCCGCGTTGTGGTAGCGCGACGAGCTATTGTTCCAGTAGAGGACTGCCGGTTTCAGTGCCCCCACCTCTGCCGCCGAAGCGAGAACCCCCTGGCCCGTTTCCCCCTGCTGATTCTCGATATGCTGGCTGGACGTACTCGCCGACAGCGGCGTCACGGCCGTCATCTGTAACGCGAAGATGAGACTCGACAACATGAGCAGTCCAGCGACCGTCGCCTCCAGTGTGTGTGCTTGCCCTCGCATCTTACCACATCTCCACGAACAGCGTCACGTCCTCGCCGTCGATTGTGACCACCCGGACCGACGTGACCGACGGTTGTGACGTCGGAACTGGGTTACCCCGTTCCAGGACCGTATCGCACGACCCATCCGACGACTCGACGAGTCCAGTATCGGGCTCGGTACTGTCCCAGCAGAGTGCTTCCTGGCCGTCCCCACCAGCCGTGAGATTCCCGCGGAGACTCACGTTGACCTGCTGGTACCCACTACTCAGACCGAGCTGTGTTCTGAGTGACCCACTGGAGAACCGGCAGTCCGACGGGCTGGATCCATTGAAGAACGCCTCGGTGCAGTAACTGTCCAGCACGTACGGCTCTCCCGGCTCCGCCAGGGCACCCTTCGACAGCTGGTCAGCGACACGATTCGACGTGACTGTCTCGTCCTGTGCGCTCGCAGTGAAGGGCGCGAGGATACCGGGGATAAACAGGAAAATGAACAGCAACACGGCTAGAAAGACGCTCACGCCGATTGCGAAATCGAGTGTGGTCTGTCCACGGTCGCTGGTCCGTCGGGAAGACCGACGGTCCTGTGGCTCGTCACCACACTGCGTACCCGTCTTTGTTGACCCGTTAGTACCCAACAACGCTTAAAAAAAGGACTGTCGTGTAGGTTATTATCTGTTGTGGCCGACGCAGTGGCTGTCCCCGGCGTGAACCGCCACCCATCTTGGCGAGCGTTGGGCCTGACGCTATCGTCGCCCAGTCAAAATAGCGCCACAATCCGTCGGTACGCCACTACCGACAGCACAGTCTCTCACTGTGTTGTCTTCGTGGCTACCGGTCGATGGTAACCCACGAGATATAGCCCGGTTTTACTTCCAGAGGACATATCGGAGACGTATCACGGAGGTTACGGAAGCAAAGTTACAGTTGCTGAGTGCTCCTCAGGCCAGATCGAAGATATTGACACTGGTGTCGATCGGATTCGTGGTGGGATCGAGCTGTGGCTGCCAGATGTCGACGCTCCTGGTCTCGGAGTCGTCACGAGTGCTCACCTCGATCTCGTCGACCGTGGGATTGTTCGCCGGGTCCCACGTGAGCGAGAACTCTTTGCTATCGCCCGGCCCAAGTGTGATATCCTCGAGTGCCAGTATCTGGTCCGACCCGGACGGCATGAGCGACACGAACTGGGTGTCCTCGACCGGGCCCCGATTGGTGATGTTCACCTGGACCGTCAACGGGCGTCCAGCGGCAACTCTATCACCCTGCCCGGTCGGGAACTCGATCGGCTCGACCTGGAAGTCGGGACCCTCGCTCTTGTTGACCGTGATATTGAACGAGCTCGCGTCGGCCACCGTCCGTAGCGTGATGTTTCTGTCGTCCGAGTCGGCGTCGCCGTAGGTCGTCTCCCAACGCAGGGTTATGTCTTCGCTCTGCTGCTCCCCGAGGTAGAGGTGGGTATAGTTGAGGATGGTTCCGTTCTCGTCTTGCAGGAACACGGTCTGGTTCGCCCCGATGCCGTCGTTCGTTATCGTCGCGGTGAACTCCACGTCGTCGAGTTCATCGACTTTCTTCGGGGCGGCTGAAGCGTCCTCTATCAGGAACTCCGAATCTTCGAGTTTCCGGACATCCAGCGGATCGGTCTTACCGAAGTCCTCTGTACTCACCGTGATTTCCGACTCGGTGAGATTGCTCGTGTTATCGCCCGGTCGGGTCTGCCAGTCCAGCTCGACGGTCGCATTTTCGTTGCCATCGAGGGCGAGTTCCGTGCTGTCTACGGGATTGCCCTCCGGGTCACGCAGGACGATGCGCTGTGTTTCGTCGATGTCCTGGGTGTTGTCGATCGTTGCGTTGACAGTGACCGAGTCGCCCTCGGTGACGTTGTCGGGCGCCTCTACCGATTCGACGATGAACCCACCCTCGGACTGCCAGGCGAAGATCGGGAAGCCCTCGTTGGTAATATTGCCTGTCTTCGGGTCGATGTCGTAGACCGGTTCCCAGATGTCCCAGTCGAGATTTGCCATCGTTCCCTCGGCGTCCTCTTTCGTGACGCCCGGATACTGGTCGTACCACGATTCGGGCTTGTCGTCCGGGAGCACCTGTGGCCCGGTCATTTCGTCGGCGTCGAGGTCGATGCTGTTGTCGTTCACGTTGTCACCGCCGTCGCCGACCGTCGGGCCGTCGGAGTAGACACTATTGTAGATAGTGTCTTCGGTGCCACTCGTCTCCCCGATTCGGCCGGCGATGCCGCCGACCTGCAAGGGGACGGTGAACTGCTCCCGCCCAATATCGTCGTCGTCAAAGAGCGCTCCTATGTCACCCTCCAGCGAGAGGTCCCCGTCGGCCCAGTACATCTGGCTGAGGTCACTGGGGTTGTTCGATGTCCACCCGGCGATACCTCCGACAGAGGACGGGCCGCTGACGTTCGCTCTCGAATAGCCGACCGAGAACTCCGTGTCATAGCCCATGCCGCCCAGGATACCACCGATACCGAGGTTCGGGCTCCCCTCACTGTCCTGCCATGGGTGCTTATCGCTGTGGTCGCCGACGACAATCGGTTCGTTGCCGGTAACCGTCGCCGTCGAGACGAGCTGGTTCGTCAGGTCGGCGTCGTGGCCGTGTCCAACGATCCCGCCCACTTGCTGGTACTTCGATTCGACGTGGCCGCTGACCGAAATGTTCCTGAACGTCCCACCGCCCCCACCGGCAACCCCGCCGACGACGGTCATTCCACGGACGTCAACATCGACGAGTTCGACGCTCTCGACAGTCGAACCCTCTCCGAGGTCGTCCGGGCCGGAGAACTTATCCGTAATCGCGAAGAGTCCGACGAACGCGGTGTTGTATCGGTCGATGGTCAGCCCCTCTATCTTGTAGCCCTGACCGTCGAAGGTCCCGCCGAAGGCATTGCCTCCAGCGCTACCGGCGCCCTCCTCGCCAATCGGGTCGAAGCCATCGCCCCCATTCCAGTGTTCCGTGCCGTAGGCGTCGATGTCGTTTTCCAGACGGTAATTCTTGTCGAGACCCTCCTGCTCGATACACTGGAGCTGGTCGACCGTCTCGATGAGGAGGTAACCGTCACTGTCCGTGTCGTAATCGACGTCGCTACAGTCCGGCCCGTCACGGACGACGACGATTCGCTCGGTCGCCTCGTCGTCCCTCGTCGAGACGGCGAGTTCGCCCGTCAGCGACCCGTTCCGGACAGTTACGTCGAAGGTCACGTCCTCGCTCTCATTGCCGGCAATCGTCGCAGCGGTAACACTACTGTTCTCGATATCCAGGGCTGAATCCGCCGCTGGTTCGAGGTCGGCGGTCGGGGTTCCTGCGACGTCACCGGTGTTGTTGATCGTCGCAGTCACACTGACCTCCTTGTCGAGGTCGCCCTCGTCGATATCGTCCGGGGCATCGATATCGGTGACCTCGAATTTCGCCTGGGTGTCGAAGGGCGTGGTGTCACTGTCGTCTGGGCTCCGGACTCGTACCTTGTTGTCGCCACGCTCAAGCTCGACCGGGCTGTCCCAGACCATCGTCACAGTAGTATCATTACCCTCGCCGACGAACACCTCTCTCGCATCGACGATCAGGCCGTCGGTCGTCTCCGTGTCCGCAACCAACAGGATTTGCTGTTTCCCGCCACCGTCACCACTGTTGGTCACGTCGACCGTCACGTTGAACGGTTTGCCCTCGCCAGCGGCGTCGTCGGTCCCGGTGATGTCGACCTGGAACTCCGGTGTGCCCTCTGCTTTTATCCTGTGGGTGTCGTTGGCGTCGAGGGCCTGCACTTCGAGTTCCTCGTCGAAGTCGGAGACTGGCGCGATCCAGGATAGTGTCACGTCTGTCACGTTATCTGAACCCGGCCCGGCGGCGTCGAGTCGGTCGATTTCCACCACGTTGACCGGTACCCCGTCCCCATTGAGGAGCGAGACTTTGGTATCTAGTACCGGAGCGTTCCCGTTGTTGCTGATTGTCGCGTTCACCTGGGCCTCGGTCCCGGGCGCCACCTCGTCAGGCGTCTCAGTTTCGTTGATATCGACGCTCAGATCGGTGTTACGGGCCTCTATCGAGAGGTTTGCCTCGTCGATGTCCTGGTTACCGACCCGTGCATAGAGCTTCGTTTCGTTCTCAGAGGCTGCGGTCCAGTTCATTGTCACCGAGACGGTCTCGCCCGTGTCGATGTCGCCATTGCTGATCGACTCGTTGGTCCTGAAATCGGCGACCCGCACGTTTCCGTCATCGTCCTCGACGAACAGCCCGACAGCGTGACCCCTCGTCGATTCGACCGCTCCGACGTTCTCGACCTCGACCTCGACGGTCTGGCGCTCCCCGACGACGGATTCGTAGTCGTCCTGCGTGAGGTTGATATCGAGGTCCGTCGGCATGTACCTCTCTGAGTTTTCGAGATTCGAGGCACACGTCTCGAGCTGTTCGAATACGCCGTCGACCTGTGAGCCGATGCGGTCGTCGGTGTATGCGACCACACAAATGCGAGTGTCTGCGTACGAACTGTTGAACGTGTACTCCTCGCTATCACTCCCGGACTTCTTGTAGGACTCTATCTGTGGTGGGTCCTCGGAGTCGTCCCAGCGCGGGGCTGCCCTCGAGCTGGGACCGCCCTCGATGGAGTTAGATATCTCCGTGACGTTTTTCCACTCGCCGTTTCCGCTTGGCGGAGTAAGGTCGTTGTTGTTCTGGGTGTGGATGACCCACTCTTCCCTGGACTCGTCGTAGAAGGCCAGTTGCTGTCCCTGATTCGCGTTCACATCCTGTCCGGAGATATTGAACGAGTTCTCACCGGTCCGTTCGATGGAAGAGTTTGCGCGTGGGTCGAAGCCTCTGGGAGCCTCACTCGCTGGGCCCACGTAGACGATCGGGTCCGGATAGGTCAGGAAGTCGGTCGTCCCCGTATCCTCGAAGGTCAACGTGACCTCGGTATCGTCAGCATCCATATCAGCAGGTTTCGGACTGACGGTCACGTCGGACAGCTCTTCCTCGGCGTAGGTTGCCCAGCCGAGGGCGTACTTGCTCTCGATGGTGACGGTGATGTCGACCGGAACGGTATACTCCGTGTTTTTGATATTCCAGGCGGGTGAGAGTTCGTTTCGAATCTCTTCCGACCGTTGTGTCGAATCTGCGACGTTTCGTCGGGCGACGAGTTCGTTACCCTCGTTGATACCCCTATTGCCTTTGAGAGTGGCGAACTGGAACGTGAGGAACTCTCCAGCCCTAGAAAGCGGTGGATTCGACCGAACGACCGCGTACGATGGCGAGGGGTACTCCCAGAAACCCCCACCCTGATAGACGAGTTTCTCGCCGTCGCTACTCTTGTACACCACCGCACCCAAATCTTGTTCGTAGCGGGTGACGTTCTTCTCGGTCAGATTCCTATACTCGTCGACCGTTTCGACTGTTATCTCGACAGACCCCTCCGATTCGTTGAAAGAGAGGTCAGAACCCGACCCCTCCGGGAAGCGCAAAGTCGTTTCGGACGACACCTCCGAGTTGTAGAGCCCGGAGAGACGGTCGTCCATCTCGTGGAAGGAGTCCCTCGTCAGGCTGTCTTGAGATTCGTCACTGATCGCCTGCAGGGCAGCACCCGCCAGTGCTACCGTCAAGACGGCACCGATAATAGTAATCGAGACCATGAGCACAGTCCCGACCAGCTCGGACTGTGCGCGATCTCTATCTTCCCAGAGCCCCATGATTAGGGTTAATAAAACACCGAAGCACATAATTATTACGGGTCGTTTTACATAATATAGAGCGCAGTCGAATACGGGACCGTATGGTCTCTGTGGCGGCTATCTACCACCATGTCTCACCTCAGGAGAGGTCGATGACGACGTGTCTTATGAGGAGCGACTCGTCGGCCTCCGCTTCGTATCTGTACGTACCGTTTTGCTCCCAGCCCGCCCGGTCCAGCGAGCGGGCCCACTGGTCTGGGTAGGCGGTCGCCGAAACATCGACCTGTACCGTGGCGCTGTCGCTCCCATCGAGGGAACCGTACCACTGTTGCTGTGCAGTGACGTTGGATTCGGCTACGATTCGGACTGTCTGGCCGGCATCTCTCGCGGGAGCGTCCTGTGGGACGTCGCCACGTGGATCTATCCCGTCTCCCTGTCTGGAACTACTACCACTGATGTCGATGGTGCCGCTTCGCTCACGGAGTGAGACGATAGTCACAATTACCGTCCCGTTGTTGGCGTACCATCGCGGTTCTCTCCGGAAGGTTCCGCCGTCGGACCGAAAGACAGCACCACTCTCGTACGCGAGCGTGACGTCCCGGTTCCCTCGCGAGACCCTGTGTTGCAGTGAGTTGATCTGGTAGGTGTCGTTGATACTGTCGGTGTCGACTCCCGTCCCTGTTACGTTCACCTGCAGTGAAGACTCCGTGACCCCGATATTCCCGCCGTTGAGCGCGAACTCCAGTTGGGTTATCGGAGCACCCTCCTGCAGTTCACTGAGGTCCGCAGCCGCCACCTCCATCGCCCGTTCGGAGGACTGGACCTGTTCGTAGTCGCGCAAATCGGTCAACTGGTCCAGCCCTGCTGTCGCGACCAGTGACCCCGACGCGATGACCACGGCAAAGATGAGCACGAACGCGAGCACGTCCGAGATACCGCGATCGTGCAATGGCAGACGTTTCAGGCCCCGAGACGCCCCGCACACGGTCGATTGATTACTGCGGTCACGTTTCATATCAGCATCCCCCAAATTTGATCGTCCCGTTCTGGCACTTGCTCATTTCCGGACTCGTACCCCTGGCGCTCGATTCCGCGACGCTGATACTCTTGGGCACTGGGTATATCGCGTCCCCGGTCAGCGCCTGTGATTTTATCCGGAGCGTCCAGGAGAACGCGTCGAACCTGCCGGCCCGCTGCTGGAAGGAGATCGTGTAGGTACTGCCGACGAGTCTCGATGGGTACTCGAGCTGAACTGTCGTCTCGCTGCTGGCAGTGGATTCGTGGATACGGTCGAGTCTGTCAGCCTGTGAGAGGACGTCCGCCCCGATTTCGTCGGCCTGTTGTCTCGCCACGCGCTCCTGCTGGCTTTCCAGCAAGCCTCCGGCACCGATTATCAATCCCGTCGTCAGAAGCGTCGTGATTCCGATCGCTATCGTGTAATTGAGCGTTATCGAGACGGCTCGGGAATCACTCCGGATCATGGGCTGGACTCCCCGTACAGGCGGAAGGTCGATCTGTGTGTGATGGATGGGTCGGTGTACTGCACGCGAAATGCCGGGTTGACGACAACGCCGTCGTACTGTTGTTGCCAGTCGAACGTATTCCCTTCTATATCAGTATCGATGGCCTCTACGCCCGAAATAGTGTACGTACCCTCGGCCTGGGAGCCGTTCTCGAACGTGAGGTTGAAAGTGTCCGGAACCCCGAGATCGAACTCGCCACAGATATCGGTGGCGTTCGACACCGTCCCGACGCCGCCAGTCGCATCGACTCGAATCGGGTACGCCAGGTCACAGTCCACGCCGGCGCCTTCGACACCGTCGTCGTCGAAGGTCAGTTTACCCCCACCACCCTCTACAACGACTTCGAACGGGGGGTCGGAGGCGTCTGGTCCATCGGTCACGTACATACTGAGTCGTGGGAGTCCATCGGCGGACTCGAGTACTGTCCAGTTCTGCTCACTCGGACTGTACCCCCTGTGCGTGAAATTCTGTGTACTGTTGTTCTGTCTGACCAGCATCCCCTCCTGGCTTCGACCCTCGACGTAGCTTACGCTGACAGCCGCCCCCGATTCGGAGGCAGACAGCGCGGCGTTGAGCTCACTGGTGTTGTTGACAACGTCGCCAAACGGGTCGTCGGGACCGCCGCTCTCCGCTGCGTAGGGCAACGCTTCGCCGGTCCGGTTCATCGACGTGTGGACCTGGAACAGTCGTTCCATATCGTCGGCGGCCTGCCCCTCGACACGCTCGATGTCACCGAGATTCGACGCCTGTCTCTCGGTGTTTACGTTCGCCGGGGCGTGCAGTGTGTTCAGCAGGACGACTGTCGTCAACACGGTGACCGCAAAGAGCACCGACATTATGAGGATCATCTGCCCCCGAGAACGTGTCGTCACCATGCGATTATCTTGACCCTCACTGCGTTGTAGACGTTGCTTACACCGTCGAAATCGGGATGACGGTCGATGTAGAACTGGTCATCTTCGGCGAGCGTCTGTCTGTCGGGGCCCCCAACGCATCTGTCACCACTCGTCCGACGGACCGGGTCGCTATTGTAGAGGGTGACCTGGCGGGACGCCGAGACGGCCCCACTTGGCGGACTGATCTCACCGGCGGGGTAGAGCCGGTTACGCACCAGGCTGTCGCCGTCCCGGTACTCGGCGAGGACGACGAACTCGTTGTTCTGTGCGAGCGTCTGATTCAACAGCACGCCAAACCCTGTGAGTGGATCGTTCGGGTTGGCGAGGCCGGGATCCGGCTCACCGGTCGGCGTCGCACAAGTAACAGTCGTCCGGAGTGCGTCACGGTCTGCGGCGGTCGCCAGAAGGTCCGAGACCTCTGTTTCGAGTCGGTCGGCCTGGGCGTCGTCGCCCCCCGTGGCGAGCGGTGCGATGTCGACGGCTTGCAGCGCCAGCACCACGGACGACAGAACGATTATTGCCCCGATGACCCCTTCGAGCGTGAACGCCTGGCCGCGCGTCTGACCGTCCCCAGTCATCAGCTCCACACCCTCACGATGATTCGGCAGCCCACCGCGCAGGCTGGCTCGCGTGTCGCGACCGTCCGGACACTCGTCGCCGTCCCGCCGGTCCCGGCGAAAGTATCCCCACCAGTAGTGACCTGCACACCCGAGCCAGTCTGTACGGTTACGTTGACCCGTTCACCGTCCGGTATCCCGGCGTTAGCTCTGAGCGTCCCGAAATCGTTTTGCAGTGACGCCTCCAGTTTAGTGCGATCGAGGATCCGTTCCTCGCCAGCGTAGGTGTGATTCGTGACGATGTTTTCTGCCAGCCGATCGGCCATCGACTGTTCGTCCGGACTTACCGCCGGCTCGAACGGGTCGAAGACCGCTGGAACGAGGGCGAACGTCCCCAAAATTGTAACGAGCACGAGGCTGATTCCGATCAGATAATCGACCGGCGTCTGTCCCCGCGAACTGCCGGTCTCGCTCCGGTTGCGTCTGTCCCTTCCAGACCGGGACGGTAATCGACCGCTCACCCAGGATCGGGCCGCAACACAGAGTTTGCCTCCGTTCGATGGTAAATTATCTATCATATTCAGTATCGCTGGAAACCGAGGATAAGCCGTCTCGAGGAGCCAACCCGCGAGCGAATTTCCGAACCCAGATGCTGATATCGCGTTCTCGCCGTAGCGGGTGCTGGCTGGATATCGACGGAGAAGCGGTGGCTCTCGTCGCTGGAAACTGCTATCGACCGGCCGGACGAATCGTCGCTCTCGCCACCGTCTACAGTGATTCTGTCCCGCTGGACGGGAGTCTTCAAATGGCCCCCTTTTGCCACCCCAGTATCTCGGAAGATGCCAGAACTGCCACCGGTGGCATTGATCAAACCCACACCGGTGTACCCAGCAATCCCAGCTCTGCTGTTCGACATAGTTTTCACCTATTTTCTATGGGATATAAATCTTTGGTAGAAAATATTACAATACGGAGAGTGGCTGATTCTACTTGCAGGGCGGTGGTGAACGGATAAACGCATGCTGCTTGCACCACTCTATTCCTGATGTCGTGAACGGAGCAAATCCGGTCAAGTGGATACGGACTCACCATCCATACCTGGGAAAGTTTGGGTCGCCGTCCCGCGGTCACCGAAGCTTCGATGGGTTTAATAAAGGCCGTCGGATATCCACTATTGCAAAGCGGGCTCGTAGATCAGGGGTAGATCACTCCCTTGGCATGGGAGAGGCCCCGGGTTCAAATCCCGGCGAGTCCATTTCCTTCGCTCACACCGTTCGCTCAGTCATGGGCTCGCCGACCATCGCCAACGCTTCGCGTTCGCTCAGTCCCGGCGAGTCCACTCGTATTGCGCCGCGAGCAAACTAGCGAGCGGCGCGAATCGTCCTCTCCGCCCGGATTTGAACACCTGGAACTCACAGCGCCAAGCGGAGCGAGTCGCCAGCGCCGCTGAAATCGCGGCCCCTAGCGGCTGGGCTCTCGGTCAGTTGGAACTTCGAACAGGCGAGGTGAAAACGGCCCGGTGTGGCTATCTCACCCGACAGCCATCCAGACGACCAGCGCAATCGTCGAGAGGATGACGGCGAATTTCACGCCCGCCAGCAGCTTCACTTCGCGGATATAGCCGGCGATGAACGACGACAGCAGCGCCTGTAGCGTGACCGCGTGGAAGAACAGCATCGACAGCGCGTTGGTGTCGATGGCCCCGCCGAACTGGCCACCGCCAGCGCCCGACCCTCCGGCACCGCTGGCCTGCTGGGTCAGCCCAGACATCACGTCGAGGAACTGCGTCTTCAGCAGTGCCATGACTCCGAGCAAGGTGAGGTAGGTCATGATGATGATGACCGTCTGCATCCGGGTTCGGGACTTGCGCGAGCGGTCGATGTCGTCCTGGTTTTCGGCGGCCTGGGCCGCCGTCGAGAGCACGTCCTGAATCTGACTGGAGGCCTCCTGGGCCTCCGCGATGAGCTTGACCGTTCGGGCCATCCGCGGGACGTGGTACTTGTTGTTGAACTCCCGCAGGGCGTCTTTGAGGCTGGTCCCGTAGTTCACCTTCGCGTGCATCGTCTCGAACTCGTCGGAGAGCTTGCCCGCAGAGGTCTCGGAGACGACCTTGATAGATTCGAGTAGGGTCATCCCGGTGTCGTTCGCGGAGGCGAGCTTCCGGAGGTTCTCCGAGAGGTTCCCGATGATGGCCTTCCGCGAGCGCTGGTTCCACTCGTAGAATACCGCGAGCGGGATGAAGTTGATGTACATCGGGACGTAGACCCAGAAGAACGTGCCGCTGACGGGGTTGGCTTCCATCCCGCTGATACTGAGCGGCGCTTCGCCAGCGACGATGCTCACGACCAGTGCCAGCACCGAGAGCGGAATCGTCAGTCCCAGCACCAGCATCGGGTGGTCGCGGAAGAACAGGTGGGGCTTCTTGAGTATCTGGACGAGTTCGTAGGTCCCCTCCCGGCCCTTGATGCGGTCGAAGACGCTGTAGGTCCCGGTGTAGGACTCGATGAGGCCGAGGTTGAACACCGCGATACCCTCGTCGACGACGACGTCTTCCTCGTCGGAGTTGGGTCGGAGGTAGCCGTCGCCGATGGCGTCCTGGGTCACCGTCGAGACCAGGACGAGGAAGGCGATGCCCGTCAGCGGGATGAGTCCGTAGACGGTGCCGTAGATGAGCATCTGCTGGGCGTTACCCATCATCGTCATGATGACGAGGATGATGATGAGCAAGAGCGGGAACAGCGAGAGGGTCATGTACATCTCGCCGAACAGCTCCAGGGTCTCCAGCATCTTCTCCTGTTCCTGCTTGGTCGTCCGCATGTGCTTTTCCTTCTGGTCTTCCAGGAAGGAGGTCATGTCCCCACCGGAGTTGATGATAGAGAGCATATCGGTGAGGAACTGCGACAGCTCGCCAGAGGGGGTCTGGATAGCCTGGTTGCGCACCGCAGTCCGGTAGTCGGTATCGAAATACTCAGTCTCCAGCACGATGGATTTGAACTCCTGGGCGACCTCACCGTAGGTGTCTTCGGCTTCGCCCATCGCCTCGAGGATTTCGAGCTGGTTCAGCCCACCGACGGAGAGGGCGTACATGAACGAGATAGCGTCCGAAAGGAGGATGTTGATTTCGCGTTCACGCGCACTGGCACGGAAGTAGGGTATCGAGACGAGCGAGCCAAAGCCCACGCCGAAGCCGATGGCTCCGAAGACCACACCGGTCACGAGGATAATGAAGGGGAGTTTCAGCGTGTCGATAATCGTCAGCAGCGTCTCGTTCTGTATCGTGATACCGATGAACGTCGGCGCGCCGCTGCCCGCGAAAAAGAGGCTCACCGCGATAAAGCCAAGCAGGCTCCCGACGAGCCAGAGCGCGACCCCGGCGATGATACCGACCGCGAGGGCTCGGGCGAGGAACATCTCGACGTTGTCGGCCATCCGGGCCTGGGCGAGTTTGTCCTCGACGCTATTGACGAACTCCCCTTCCTCGTCGAACAGCCGCTGGTAGGCCGGGTAGAA
This sequence comes from Haloarcula salinisoli, assembly GCF_019599405.1. Lineage (NCBI taxonomy): Archaea > Methanobacteriati > Methanobacteriota > Halobacteria > Halobacteriales > Haloarculaceae > Haloarcula > Haloarcula salinisoli. The sequence continues at coordinate 1,586,093 of NZ_RKLQ01000001.1, forward strand.
GGCATCGCCCAGGGCGCCACCGCTTGCGAGCTCCTTCTGGCGCTTCGTGTTCTGTCGCTTGCTCTGCGTGTCCAGACTCATCCACTATCGGCCTCCTTGCCGGCCTTCGGGACGAACTGGCCGAACTCCGTCACGTCGTCCTCGGTGTCGGTGTCTTCCAGCGCGTTGCCGTCCATCAGCGCGGAGACGATGTCCGGGGTGTCGCCGCTCTTGAACTTCCTGAACAGCGGCCCGGCGTTGTCCAGGACCTGTTTGGTCTCCTCGACCATCTCGGGCGGCGCGTCCGGTCGCGGGACCATCTCCTCTTTCTCGGGGTCGATATCTATCTTGACCGACTCCATCTCCCGGAGGTCCTCCAGGGAGCGCTCAAGCTGGTCGTTGGCGATGAGCGTCAGGATGGTCTCGGGGTCGTTGATAAAGGCCTGGATGGTCGCAGCGACCTCCGTGTAGGAGTTGAGCCCCTGCTCGATGAGATGGGCCAGGACGACTTTCCGCTTGAACAGTTCCTCGTCGAGTTTCTCCTGGGTCCACCCGCGGTCGAACTTGATCTCTTCTAAGGTGTTGGAGTTACCCATCTGGATGTACTCGTCCGTCTCTGCACGCCACTCGTAGACGTCCCGAACGTTGATCTCGTCGTTCTCGGCGGAGTACTCGTTGATCTCCGTGAGCGATTTGTTCCGGCGGACCTTGCTCCCGTCGACACGGGTCTGGGTCTGGATTGAGACGAGGTCAAGCGCCGTAAACAGCGTCTTCGAGACGTTGATGGGCTCTGTCGTGAACCGCTTGATGACCTCGCCGACGGAGTCGGCGTGGAAGGTGGTGTAGGTGGTGTGGCCGGTCGACATGACCTGGAACAGCGTCCGACCCTCCTCACCACGAATCTCACCCATGACGATGTAGTCTGGACGCTGGCGGAGCGCGGCCTCCAGCAGGTCGAACTCGTCGACGTCACCCTGGTCGTCGTCACCGAAGGATGGGCGAGTGACGCTTGCGACCCAGTTACGCTGGGGCAGTTCGACCTCGCGGGTGTCCTCGATGGAGACAATCTTGGAGTTCGACGGGATAAACAGCGAGACTGCGTTCAGGCTCGTCGTCTTCCCGGATGCCGTACCACCGGCGAAGATGAGGCTCTTGTTGTTCTCGATACAGAGCCAGAGGAACGCCATCTCGTCCAGCGAGAAGGTGTTCCAGTTGATGAGGTCGATCGGGGTGAACGGGACGTCCTTGAACTGACGGATGGTGTAGTTGGTCCCGTGGTCGGAAACCTCACGACCCAGCGTCAGCTGGGCACGCGAGCCGTCCGGGAGCGTGGCGTCGATCTGTGGCTGACGCTTGGAGATACCCTTCCCGGACCGCTGGGCGAGTTTGACGACGAAGTCGTCGAGCTCGGTCTCACCGTGTTCGACGTTCGAGATAATCTGCTCGTAGTCGGTGTGGTAGACGAACACCCGCGAGTTGTACCCGTCACAGGAGATGTCCTCGACGTTGATGTCGTGTTTGATGCCGTCGATGAGCCCGTAGCCGATGAAGTCCCGTTTGAGCGTGTACAGTAGCTTCTCGACCTGGTACTCGTTGAGCGTCGACGGGTCGTCCGCGAGGATAGCTGGTTCGGGCCGCACCGCGAGCCCGTCGAGCTGTCCAGTCACCTCCGGCACAGTCGTCTCGGTGTCGTTGAACATCTCCTTGAGCCCGTCGAGGAACCCGCCGCCGCCCGAGCTCGTCCCGGCGCCCGCACTGATGGAGTCCTTGTAGAGATCGTACCGCGAGAGGAGCTGTTCGGCTTCGCGCTGGATGACCTGTGCCCGGTCGGCGTTGGACCCTTTGACGATGACGTCGTCTTCGGAGTACTTGATGGCCGTCCTGAGTTTGCCCGAGAGGAAGCCCTGCAGGTCCTCTTCGATGGGGTTGAGATACGGTTCGATTACGTAGTACTTCTTCTCGTTTTCCTTCCGGGACTGGAAGATGATGGCGCAGGCGTACGGTTTGTTGACCCAGTACCGCTCCAGTTCTTTGAAGTGTGACTTCTTCGAGAGCGGCACGGCCTTCTCGAGGTCGTACCGGTTGACGACCGTCGTGTGGCCCTCCTGCGTGGAGAAGAACTCGTCTTCGTCTAGCTCGGGGTTGACGTCGACGGTGCGTTCGTCGACGAGTTCGTCCAGCTCGGAGGCCAAGTCCTCGGCTAGGGAGAGCCGGTTCTCCGTCTGCTCCGGCTCGAAACCGAGATACGACTCGCCCTCGAACGGGACGACGTTCCCCTGGTTGTCCCGGGGCTGGTCGCCGTTGTTCCACGGCTTGGCGCCGTCCTCGTAGTAGTACTCCTGTTTGAAGTGCTCCCAGGTGTACTCCCCCTTGGCGACGGGTGTCGTCTCCGGGTCGATGTACTCGGCGAACGGTTGGTTGACGCCCTTTGCGAGGCCGGCCGCGTCCTCGAGCTTGTCCGTGATGGTCTCGGGGTCGAACCCGAGATAGTCGGCTCGGTCGAACGGACCACCATCGTGGAGTTCACGTCGGAGGTCCTCCCACGTGTACTCCCCCACTGTCGCAGTCCGGTCGGGTGATGCGACCCCGTCATCGGTCCCGTCCGCACCTGATTTAGTATCCTCTATTGCCATTGTTGTTCACTTCACGCCCTGTGTAAAAAAGCTACTCGCCGGTTCGGCGCTGTCGTCCACACCGGTCAGTACGGAGTAGTGAGACACAGTATGCCCGTGTATCAACAGCAATCTTACTTAAACTTTCGCCACATATATTGCAGATGATAACTGACTGGGTCCGAGTTACGTTGCCAGTGGCTGTAGCGTGGTTACCAGATTAGGAGATGAACGACTCGATGCGGTTCATCGCGGTCTTGAGGTCGTCCAGCCCGGTCGCATACGAGACCCGGAGGTGGCCGTCACCGCCCTCCCCGAAGGCCGTACCGGGGACCACAGCCACTTTCTCTTCCTGCAGGAGCGCCTCGGCGAACTCGTCGGCGTCGTCCCACGGACACTCCGGGAAGGCATAGAAGGCACCCGAAGCGGGGAAACAGGAAATACCCATGTCCTCGAACCGCGAGAGGACGTAGTTACGACGGCGGTCGTACTGGGCGGTCATCTCCTGAACCTCGTCGAGGCAGCTGTCCAGCGCCTCGATGGCGGCGTGCTGGGCGGTCGTCGGTGCCGACAGCATCGTGTACTGGTGGATTCGGTTCATCGCCGTGATGGCGTCCTCGGGCCCCATCGCATAGCCCAGGCGAAAGCCCGTCATCGCGAAGGCCTTCGAGAAGCCGTTGAACACGATGGTCCGCTCGCGCATCCCGGGCAGTGTCGCGATCGAGGTGTGGTCGTGTTCGTAGGTCAGATCGGCGTATATCTCGTCGGCGAAGACGGCCAGATCGTGCTCCCGACAGAACGCCGCCACCTCGCGGAGCTCGTCGCCCGTCATCGTCGCCCCGGTGGGGTTGTTCGGGTAGCAGTAGACGAGCGCGTCGGCCTCGGCCGCGCCGGACTGTTCGAGGACCTCGCGGGTCAGCTTGAACTCGTCCTCGACGCGGGTGGGCACGTCGACGACGTCGACGCTCGCGAAGGTCGCTCCGGGGACGTAGGAGACGTAGCAGGGCTGGGCCACGGCCAGTTTGTCGCCGGGGTTCAACAGCGCGCGAAAGGCGAGGTCGAGCCCCTCGCTCGCACCCGCGGTGACGACCATCTCCTCGTCGGGGTCGTAGTCGAGGTCGTGCTGTGCCGACTCGAAGCGTGAGATGCGCTCGCGAAGCTCGCGTTTCCCCTTGTTGGCCGTATAGGAGGTCTGGCCACGTTCCAGCGACGTAATCGCGGCTTCACGGGCCGCCCACGGCGCGGAGAAGTCCGGCTCACCCACACCGAGCGAGATGATGTCGTCCATCTCTTCGGCCAGCTCGAAGAACCGGCGGATGCCCGACGGCGGCACGGCGTCGACCCGGTCGGCTGGCTCCAGTGTCATGGTGAGACCGACAGCCTGTCGTCGTCGTCGTGGTCGTCGAACTCCATGCCCTGCTCCTTGTAGGACTCCATGATGTAGTGGGTTACCGTCTGGGTGATTTCCGGGATGGGCGCTATCTTGTCGCTGATGAAGTGTGAGACCTCCCGCATCGAGTCGCCCTCGACGGTGAGGTCGAAGTCGTAGTCGCCGCTGACGAGCCGCAGCGAGGTCACCTCGGGGAACTTGGCGATGCGGTCGGCGATGTCGCCGTAGTTTGTCTCGCGGTCGAGTGCGACGTTGAGTTCGACGGTCGCCCGGACCCGCTCGCCGTCGGTCTTCAGGGCGTCCCAGTTGACGACGGCCTGATAGCCCGTGATGACACCGGCCTCTTCGAGCTCTGTGACGATGTCCTCGACCTCGCTCTCGGTGAACTCGGTCATGTGGGCGAGGTCCTCGGTAGTGTAGCGGGCATTTTCCTCCAGCAGGTCCAGAATCTCGCGTGGGCTGCTCATACAGAGGAGCGGGTAGTATCCGACAAAAGCCTTGCTCAACGCTGGCAAACAGTAACAGTGTGGGCAATCGAAACGGACGCGAGTTTTAATTGGGAGTAGTCCAACGAGTGGACAATGTTCGACGACGCGAACGACGAGCCCGAGACCGGCTGGGGCCACGTCGCTTCTCACGACGACGCGCCGGCCGTCATCGACACGCTCCTGCGGCTGGACCCGGAGACCACGTACACGAAGACCGAACTCAGCGACGAGGCCGGGGTCGCCCTGAAGTCCCTCTATCTCGACGGCACCCTCGACCACCTCGTCGAGATGGGCTTTCTGGAGAAACACGCCGACGAGGGCGAAGAGGCGCTGTTCAGCGTCGACACCGGGACCGATGTCTTCGAGGCCGCGGTCGCGTTCGACGACGCAGTCGCGGCCCGGCTGGACGAGTAGCAGCGAGCCCAGCCGGCTGCCCGCGCCGACGACGGAATCCGACCGTTCTTTGTCGGGGCCGTCTAACCACCGCCAACAGTGGTCTCGCAGTCCCGACTCGTCGTCGGCCTCGTCGGCGGCTCCCACCTGGTCAACCACGCCTATTTCATGCTGTTGCCGCCGATTTTCGGTCCGCTACGGGCAGACCTCGGTCTGACGGACGCCCAGCTTGGCATCGCGCTCGGGGTCGTCGGCGTCGTCGTGACGGCCCTGCAGCTACCCCTGGGGTCACTCTCGGACTCCCGGGGCCGGACGCCGGTGCTGGCAATCTCGCTTTCCTTCGGCGCGCTGGGAGCGCTCCTGACTGCCACCGCACAGAGCTACGCGTGGCTGCTCGGGGCGAGCGTCGTCACCGGGATTGGTATCGCGGGCCACCACCCGGCACACTACCCGCTCATCGGCGCGGCGACGACGGCCGAGACGCGGGGACGGGCCTACAGCGTGCACGGCTTTACCGGGGCGCTGGGCTTTGCCGCGCCGCCGGCCATCGTCGCGGCGACGGCGACGCTGGGTCTGGACTGGCGGCTGGCCATCGGTGCCATCGCCGCCGTCGGCACCCTCTATGCGGTCGCCTGCCTGCTGGCATTTGCCCGCTACGTGGACCGGGATATCACGCATCCGTCGAGCGAAGCGACGCCCTCCACAGCGGAGTCTCCGACAGCCAGTGACCCGCCTTTCACAACACGCGTTCGTCGGGAACTCCACCGGCTGCTTGCCTCGCCGCCCATCGTCGCACTCACGGTCCTGTGGTTTTGCACGTCGGCCGCGGGATGGGGTATCAAGCAGTACACCGCGACGCTGCTGTCGACGGGCTACGCGATTCCGGACTCGACTGCGAACTTCGCCGTCTCGGCGATGCTCACCGTCGGCGCGGTGCTCATCTTCGGGGGCGGCTGGCTCACCGACCGCCACGCGCCGGGCCCGGTGCTCGTCGGGGGCTACGCCGCACTCGCCGCCGTCGCCGGGCTGCTGGCGATTGGGTCGCTTCCGGTCCTCGGAGCGCTCGCGCTGGTGCTCGTCCTCTCGGCAACTGTCGACGGCAGCCGCCCCGCGAGAGCCGCCCTCGCCGACGCGCTTTCCGCCGAGGACTCCGCGGGCAAGAACTTCGGGCTGCTGACAATCGGTATCTCCGGCGGCGCTGCCGTCGCCCCGCCAGTGCTTTCGGTGGTCGTGGGCCGCTTCGGCGTCGGGGCGGCCTTCTGGGCCATCGCCGGGCTCGGCGTCGTCGCCATCGGACTGACCGGAGTGGTGCTATCGGTAGGCGGGCGGGCCGTCGCGAGGGACCCACAGCCCGGCGATTGAACGGGCCGGCCTCACCGTTTCGGTGTCGTGTTTGGTCACGAAAATCGAGTGCTAACAGCCAGAATGCCCCGACTGGCTCTGTGAGTCGATAGCTACTAGACTACCCACTGGCTGGCAGCCACGGACTTTTACAAGCCGACCGTGTAGGTTCACACACCATGGTCTCACTCGACTCCGAATCCGACGTGCTACAGCGCGGTGACAGCGCGCCGGCCTTCGAACTGGCGGGGGCCGACGGCGAGCTGTACGCGTTAGAGGACTTCGCCGTCTACGAGGCGCTGCTCGTCGTGTTCACCTGCAACCATTGCCCGTACGCCAAGGCCAAGATACCGGAGCTGAATCGGTTGGCCGAGGAGTACGACGACCTCGCCGTCGTCGGCATAAACTCGAACGACCCACAGGAGTACCCCGACGATTCCTTCGAACGGATGCAGGAGATCGTGGCCGACGGCACCGTGGACTACGACGCCTACCTCCACGACGCAGACCAGTCGGTCGCGGCCGCCTACGGCGCCCGCTGTACGCCCGACCCGTTCCTCTTCGACAACGACGACGGCGACTTCCGACTGGCCTACCACGGCCGCCTCGACGACGCCCCCAGCCCCGACGACGACCCAAGCGTTCGGGAGATGGCCGCCCACGTCGAGACGCTACTGTCCGGCGACGAGATAACCGCCGCGGAGAAGCCCTCGCGGGGCTGTTCCATCAAGTGGATGGACGGCAACGAGCCCGAGTACTGGGAGCTATAGCACGGCGGTTATGTCTGCCCTTCTGAAAAGTATTCTAAACGGAAACAACGACCGTTGTAATTTGCTGGGCAGGTTTATGTATCAGCCCATCGTCTATAATCATGGACTATGAAGAAACTCATCAACGACCCGGACGACGTGGTCGACGAGATGCTGGACGGAATGGTGGCCGCCTACCCGGACCAGGTGCGTCGACTTCCTGACACGAAGGTGCTTGTACGGGACGACGCCCCTGTTGACGGGAAAGTGGGCATCGTCAGCGGTGGTGGGAGCGGCCACGAGCCGACCCACGCGGGCTACCTCGGCGAGGGGATGCTCGACGGTGCGGCGGCCGGCGAAGTGTTCACGTCCCCGACAGCGGACGAACTCGAGGAGCTGGTGGGGGCGGCCGACAGCGGCGAGGGCGTCCTCATGGTCATCAAGAACTACGAGGGCGACGTGATGAACTTCGAGACCGCCGGCGAGATGGTCGAGATGGAGGGGACCGACGTGGCACAGGTCGTCGTCGACGACGACGTGGCCGTCGAGGACTCCCTGTACACCTCGGGCCGCCGTGGTGTCTGTGGGACCATCCTCGTCCACAAGGCCGCCGGCGCGAAGGCCGCCGAGGGCGCGGACCTCGACGAGGTCCAGCGGGTCGCCCAGAAGGTAATCGACAACGTCGGCACGATGGGGATGGCGCTCACGTCGTGTATCACACCGGAGAAGGGCGAGGCGACGTTCGACCTCCCCGAAGACGAGATCGAACTGGGCATCGGTATCCACGGCGAACCCGGCGTCGAGCGCACCGACGTCATGAGCGCCGACGAGATCACCGAGGAACTGACCCAGAACGTCCTGGAGGACCTCGACCTCGACGATGGCCAGGAAGTGATGACCATCGTCAACGGGATGGGCGGTACCCCGCAGATGGAGCTGTTCGTCGTCAACCGCAAGCTCCAGCAGATTCTGGGCGACCACGGCCTGGAGACCTGGGACGCCTGGGTGGGCGACTACATGACCTCCCTGGACATGGAGGGATGCTCTATCACGGTCTGTGCGGTCGACGAGGAGCTAAAGGAACTGCTCGGTGCGCCGGCCGAGACGCCGGCGCTGACGGTGAAATGAGCGACGAGGGCGAGGCGGTCGTCGCCGCGGTCGCGGCGGTCGCGGACCGACTGGAGACCGAGCGGTCCCACCTGACGGACCTCGACTCGGCTATCGGTGACGCGGACCACGGTGGGAACATGGCCCGCGGGTGGGCCGCCGCCGCGGAGGCCGTCGCCGAGCTCGACGACCCCGAGCCGATGGCCGTCGTCAAGACCGCCGGCAAGACACTCCTCTCGGAGGTCGGCGGCGCGTCGGGCCCGCTGTATGGCGGTTCGCTGGTCTTTGCCAGCCCCGAACTCGAAGACGGGCTCACGGCCGAGAGTAGCGTCGCGTTCGCGGAGACCTATCTGGAGAAAGTACAGGACCGCGGCGACGCCCGCGTCGGCGACAAGACGATGGTCGACGCGCTGGTGCCGGCGGTCCACACGTTCAAGAAGTCGGTCGAAGTCGACGATATGGAACCGGTCGCGGCGCTTTCGAAGGCCGTCGCCGCCGCCCAGCGCGGCGTGGACTTCACCGTCCCCATCCGGGCCTCGAAGGGCCGGGCCTCGTACCTTGGCTGGCGCTCGGTGGGCCACCAGGACCCCGGCGCCACCAGTACGCTGTACATCATGGAGGAGTTGCTCGACGTGGCCACGGCGTACGGCGAGGCCCCCGAGGAGCTACCTGACCACGCCGAGTCGCCGACCATCCCGGACGGCGAGGTGACCGAGGACTGATGGTCGGACTCGTCGTCGTCTCACACAGCCAGACGGCCGCCGACGGCATCGCCGAGGTGGCCGGCGAGATGGGTGGGGAGACGCGTATCGAGGCGGTCGGCGGTGACGGACAGGGCGGCTTCGGTACGGTCGCCGACAACATCGAGGCCGCTATCGAAGCGGCAGATGACGGGGACGGCGTCGTGGTGCTGGTCGACCTCGGAAGCGCCGTGATGAACGCGGAGGTCGCTATCGAGACGAGCGACGTCGAGGCGGTCATCGCCGACGCGCCGGTACTGGAGGGGACGGTCAACGCCGCCGTCACCGCGACCAGCCCGAAAGCCACCGTCGAGTCGGTCCGCGAGCAGGCCGAGGCGGCCCGCGGTGTCGAGAAGCTCTAGGTCTCCCCGTCTTCCGGCGTCGAAAGGACCGCTTCCAGCGCGTCCAGCGCCGCTTCCGCGTCGTCGCCCTCGGCGACGAGCCGGACCACCTCGCCGTGTTTCGCACCCAGTCCGGTCACCGAGAGCATACTGTTCGCGGGCACGAGTGTCCCGCTGTCGGCGAGTCCAACCTCGACCGTCGCGTCGTACTCGTTGACCGTCTGGACGAACTTCGATGCGGGTCGGGCGTGTAGCCCTGCCTCCGGGACGATTTCGACGTCTCGCTCCATTGTGTGACCTAAGGGCCGGGCGACCATTACTATAGGGGGGTCGCCAAACCGTTTAGTGGCCAGGTCGTCTGTAGTGTGTCGTGAGTCGGCCACTGGGATATCTGTCGGTCGTGCTGTCGCTGAGCTGTGCACTCGGCTACGTCGTCGTCCAGCAGTTCAGGGTCGACGCCGTCCTCCAGGGGGTCGGCCCCGGGCTCACCCTCGTTCTGAGCGAGGGGCTGTCGCTCGCGGCCATCGGCTTCGCGACGTATGGCTGTTACCGGCTCGTTCTCGCGGCGTTCGACCGGCGGACCCCCGACAAGCGCCGTCGCCACGACGCGCGCAACATCTTCCGGCTGGCCTTCGGCGTGGCGGGGACCATCGCCGTCCTCGGCGTCATCACCCAGCAATGGGTCGGCGTGCTGTTCTCGCTGGGTGTGGTCGGGTTCGCGGTGACGTTCGCGCTCCAGCAGCCGCTGTTCTCGCTCATCGGCTGGCTCTACATCATGGTCAAACGGCCCTACCAGGTCGGCGACCGGGTCGCCATCGAGGACTCGAAGGGCGACGTCGTCGAGGTCTCCTTCCTCGTGACGACACTGTGGGAGATAAACGGCGGGCTCGTCTCCTCGAACCAGCCCTCCGGCCGCATCGTCACCCTCCCCAACAGCGTCGTCCTCTCCTCACACGTCATGAACTACACCCGCGAGGACTTCCCGTTCGTCTGGAACGAGCTGTCGGTACAGGTGGCCTACGAGACCGACCTCGACTACGCGACCGAGCTGATGGCGACTATCGCGGACGACTACATGGGCGACGAGATGGCCGCTCGCATCGGCCGGTATCGCGAGCGGCTCTCGGAGACGCCGGTCGAACTCGAAGTGCAGGACCGCCCGTCGGTCAACGTCGTCCAGCAGGAGTCGTGGGTGGAGTTCCGTCTCAGGTACCTGGTCCACCCCCGCCGGGGCCAGCGGGTCCGCAACGAGCTGTACAAGCGGATTCTCACGGCGTTCAACGAGGAGCCCGACCGGGTGAAGTTCCCCGTGAGTCGGAACCGGTGACCGAGGATTTACCCGCCGACCGGTCACACGGCCGGTATGGACGAGACGCCACTCCCCGACGTGACCGAGCAGTTCGCCCGCACGCTCGCGCCGGAGCCCGACGAGATTATCGCTGAGATGGACGAGCGAGCCGACCGCGGTGGCTTTCCCACGGTGGGCCCGGCCGTCGGCGCGTGGCTCCGCCTGCTCGCCCGCCTGACCGACGCCGAGCGGGTCTTCGAGTTCGGCTCTGGCTTCGGGTACTCGGCGTACTGGATGGCGCCAGCGGTCGCTGCGGACGGCGAGATCGTGCTCACCGAAATCGACGCCGACGAACTCGACGACGCCCGCGAGTACTTCGAGCGGGGCGGCTACGCCGACCGCGCAGTCTTCGAACACGGGGACGCCATCGACATCGTCGACCGCTACGACGGCCCCTTCGACGTGGTCCTCGTCGACAATGAGAAAGGACGCTACACCGAGGCGTTCGAGGCCGTCCGCGAGAAGGTCCCCGTCGGGGGTGTCGTCGCCGCGGACAACGCCGTCGAGGCGGGGCCGCTGGAGTTTGCCGACATCCGGGCGTTGCTCGCCGGCGAGTCAGTGGAGACGAGCGACGCGAGCCGCGGTATCGCCGATTATCTCGACCACGTCCGGACTGACCCGGCCTTCGAGACCGGCTTGCTGCCACTCGGCGAGGGCGTCGCCGTCAGTGTTCGCGTGGACTGAGCGGCGCCACCGGAAGACCCAACCCGCTCTGTGCCCATAGTTGACATATGCCACCAGACTCCGAGACGGCGGCCGACAGATTCGGACTGGACGGGGCTGTCATCGAGCGCACGGCGAAAACGGCCGAGATGGACATCGAACGGCTGGTCGGGGTGCTAGACGTGCTACACGCCGAACTCATCGGCTGGCACTCGAATCTCGAACGGACCACGGAGTACGTCACCGTCGACGGCGTGCGAGCCTACCGCGTCGAGGCGGCCGTGTGGGACGAGTTCCTGTCGGCGTTCGACCTCGACTCCGACACCGAAGCGGCCGTCCGGTACGCCCACACCGAGCAGGCGAAGCTCATGTTCGCGAAGTCGGTCACCGGCGACGACAACTTCGACAGCGACGAGGCGGGCGTCGTCATCGGTATCGACACCGCCGAACAGTTCTGAACGGGGCGACGGATAGCCCACCGCGGCGACTCCGATTCTCGGCATCGAAAATGGGGGTGTATAGCTTATGTGGCAGGCCTCGCAACTTCGGGCCAACTGACCATGAGTTTGATGATAGATATACGGAAGCTCGGGCTCTTCAACAAGATGGCCAAGGAGGGGGGCAACACCGTCGCCAACCATCTGAGCCAGATGACAGGGATGGAGACGGAGATGGAGATTACGAAGATAAACTTCATCGACATCCCCGATATCAAGACCCACATCGGCGACGAGAAACAGATCGGCATCAGCATCGAGATGGTCGAGAAACCCCACGGCTACATCCTCTTTCTGTTCAACGCAAGGAGCGCGAAGGACCTCGCCCACGGCATGATCGGCGACATGGGCGAGACCAGCGACGAGGGGGGCTTTACGGATATGGAGCGCTCTGCGATTCAGGAGATTGGGAACATCATGACCAGCGGGTTCATCGACGGCTGGGCGAACGTGCTGGACACGACCATCGACATCTCGACGCCGAACTTCACCTTCGGCCCGGGGAGCGGGATGGTCGACCAGCTCGTCGGCGACCGCGACAACGACATGGCGCTGATGTTCGACTCCCGTGTCCACGCGCTCGACTCCGACATCAACGTCAAGGTGTACACGTTCCCCGAACTGGAGGAACTGGTCGGCCTGATGCAGGAAATCGAGGTCTGAAGAGCGGAACAACTCCGTTTCCCTCATTATTAATTTGCGGACTTTCTTGTGGGGCGGGCACTAGTATCATGTATGCCAGGAGGTTCCCCCCAGACGCTCCGACCGTTCCTGTGGCGTGCCCGTCAGCTGTACGCCGACACCGAGGTCGTCTCCCGAACCCACGAGGGCATCGTCAGGTACGACTACGACGGCTACGGCGACCGCGTCGCACAGCTGGCGAACGCGCTCGAAGCAGCAGGGTACGGTAACGGTGAGCGTATCGCCACGTTCTGCTGGAACCACCATCGCCACTTCGAGACGTACTTCGGCGTCCCGGGGATGGGCGCGCAACCGCACACCATCAATCCGCTGTTGCCCGATAAACACGTCCAGTACATCGTCGAGAACGCGGCCGACCGGACCGTCTTCGTCGACCAGTCGCTCCTGCCCAAACTAGAAGGGGCCGTCGCCGACGACCCCGACCCGTTCGAGACGGTCGAGCGCTACGTGGTGATGGGTGACTCGGTTCCCGAGACCGACTTAGAGACCGTCGCCTACGAGTCCTTTATCGGCGACCAGCCGACGACGTACGACTGGCCCGAGCTCGCCGAGGACCGGCCCGCGGGACTCTGTTACACCTCCGGTACGACCGGGCAGCCAAAGGGCGTCGAGTACACCCAGCAGATGCTCTGGTCGCACACGATGGGTATCCAGTCGCCACAGGGCATCCCGCTCGCGGACGACGACGTCGTCATGCCCGTCGTACCGATGTTCCACGTCAACGCGTGGGGGCTGCCGTTCTCGGCGACCGCCGGCGGCGCGAAACACGTCTACCCCGGACCCAAGCCGTCGCCGGAGGACCTCGCCGGCCTCATCGAGGACGAGGGCGTCACCGTCACCGCCGGGGTCCCGACGGTGTGGCTCGGGTTGATGGAGTACGTCGAGGAGCACGACGTCGACCTCTCCTCGCTCGACCGACTGGTGGTCGGGGGCAGCGCCGCGCCCGAAGCGATGATACGCTTCTTCGACGACCGCGGGGTCGAACTCGTCCACGCGTGGGGGATGACCGAGACGGCGCCGGTCGGGGCTGTCTCCCACGTCAAACACGGCCTCGCTGACACCGATTACGACACCAGACTGGAGAAGCGGCGCAAGCAGGGGCTGGTAGTGCCGGGCCTGGAGTTCAGGGTCGTCGACGACGAGGGCGAGGCGGTCCCCCACGACGGGGAGGCCTTCGGCGAACTCCACGTCCGCGGGCCCTGGGTCACCACGGAGTACTTCGCCCGGCCGGAGGCCACCGAAGCGGAGTTCGCCGACGGCTACCTCAAGACCGGCGACGTGGTGACGGTCGACCCCGACGGCTACATCGACATCGTCGACCGCGCCAAGGACGTCATCAAGAGCGGCGGCGAGTGGATATCCTCACAGGAACTGGAGAACGAACTGCTGGGCCACGACGCCGTCGCCGAGGCGGCAGTCATCGGCGTCCCCCACGAGCGCTGGCAGGAACGGCCGCTCGCGCTGGTCGTGCCGAGCGGGGCCGAGGAGGACTCGCTGTCCGACACGCTGCGGGAGTACATCCGTCAGAACTACCCGAACTGGTGGGTGCCGGACAACGTCGTCACCGTCGAGGAGATACCCAAGACCGCGACGGGGAAATTCGACAAGAAGGTGCTCCGAGACGAGTACGCCGACGAGTCGCTGGTCGAGGGGCGTGTCCCAGACGAGGCAGCCCCGGAGTAGGCGTCTCGGGGCTCGAAGGGCGGATCGCCAGCAGTCAACCCTCCGTGACCGAGGGCAGAAACAACTGCTGGGTGGTTTCCCCCAGTTTCACGAGGTATATGGTGACACCGCACATGGATAGGAGTATGGAGTTACTTTCGGAGTATCCGGTGCCGGAACACGCCCGCGACGTGAAAGCCGAGGCCCGCGAGTTCGCCAAGGAACACATCGAACCAGTGGCCGCCGACTACTACGAGTCCGGCGAGTACCCCTGGGAGGTCCTCGAAGCCGGGATGGACGCCGGCCTCGTCGCGCAGGACCTCGGCGAGGAGGTCGGTGGCAAGGGGTACGACCTCCAGCAGGTGCTGGCCATCGCGGAGGAGATGTATCGGGCCGACGCCGGCATCGCGCTGACGCTGCAGCTCGCGAGCTTCGGCGCCGAGATTGTCGAGGACCACGGCAGCGAGGCCCAGGCCGAGGAGTATCTCCGGCCCGTCGCCGAGAACGAACAGATAACCGGCCTCGCAGTGTCGGAACCCGAGACCGGCAGCGACCTCGCGGGGATGACCACCAGTGCCGAGAAGGACGGCGACGAGTGGGTCCTCAACGGCGAGAAGTACTGGATCGGCAACGGCGTCGAGGCCGACTGGGTCACGCTCTACGCGAAGACTGATGACGACCCGAACAACCGCTATGGCAACTACTCGATGTTCATCGTCCCGACGGACGTGGCAGGCTACGACGCCGAACACATCCCCGAGAAGATGGGCTTTCGGGCCTCGAAGCAGGCCCACATCGTCCTGGACGACTGTCGCATCCCCGAGGACCACCTGATAGGTGCCGAGGGTGCCGGCTTCTACATGCTCGCGGAGTTCTTCAACCACGGCCGAATCATCGTCGCCGGCCACGGCATCGGCCTCGCCGCCGCGGCCATCGAGGAAGCCTGGGAGTTCGTCCACGACCGTGAGGCCTTCGGCCGCACCGTCGACGAGTTCCAGGCCGTCCAGCACAAGCTCGCCGACATGCAACTGTCCTTCCAGTCGGCCCGCTCGCTCTCGTGGGACGCCGCCGAGCGCGTCGCCAATCAGGAGGATGCCGGCTACTGGGCCGCACTGGCGAAGACGGCCGGTACCGAGGCCGCGACGGAGTGTTCCCAGAAGGGAATGCAGCTCCACGGCGGTCGGTCGGTGCTCCTGGAGAACCGTATCTCGCGGGTGTTCCGTGACGCGCGGATTCCGGTTATCTACGAGGGCGCCAACGACATCCAGCGCAACCTCATCTATCGGCAGACGCCACAGTAATCAGCCCGTCAGTACGACATCTATATCCGCAAGGTCCCGCACCGGACCACGGTCGAAATTGTTCTTGTTGTGTGTGATGAACCTTCCACCTGCTTCCTGCGCTGTTGCCAGATTCAGGAGGTCGATTGGGTCGAGGGTTACACCCTGGGACTGCAGCTTCTCGTCGAGATACGCGGCTTCGAGGGCAGTGTCGACTGTGAACGGAAGGATTCTGTCGAAGCTAGACCGTAGATGCTGCAGTTCCTGCACCATATCGGTCCGACTGCCGTGGTACTGAAATGATTCCCACGCGACGTGGGCCGGAATTGTCCACTCGTCGGTACGGTACTGCTTGAGGTGCTGGACCACCGTTTGGTCCGAGTTGCGGAGCTTCACCAGGACGTCCCTGTCGAGGACGATCATCTACCGGCGGTTCTCCAGCGAGTTGTTCAATCGGTCACGGGCGTTGTCCATCCGCTCGACGTCGCTCTCGTCGACTGATGGCAGGGACTGTGCGATGGCTTCGACGTCTTTCTCGGTCCGGCTGAGACGGTCCAGCAGGTCGTTGAAGCTCTCGTCGTCCCGTTTGAGGTCCCGGAGCCGCTCTTTCACCTCGTCGCTGACGCGTATCGTGCTCATGTGTATACAGCCGCCTGTATGAGTTACGGTGACACGGCTGACCATACCAACTAGTTCGGACCCACCCTTTTCTTTTCAGCCAGTCTACACCCGGTATGGTACCTCCCGAAGTCACCGTCCTCGACCGCGGGCGCGTCATGGCCGACCGGAGCTTCGTCGTCGACGGGACGAGCGTCGCGACGGCCTCGAACCGCGAGCCCGACCACGAGTACGAGGAGTACGTCGTCTGGAACCTCCTCATCGAGACGCCCGAGCGCACGATACTGTGGGACACCGGCTCACATCCCGAGGCGGGCGAGGGCTACTGGCCCGCGCCGCTGTACGAGGCCTTCGCCCACGTCGACGCGGCCGACCATACCCTGGAGGGTGACCTCGCCGCGGCCGGTTACGCGCTCGACGACATCGACGCCGTAGTGATGAGCCACCTCCACCTGGACCACGCCGGCGGCCTCGTTAACTTCGCCGGGACGGACGTGCCTATCTACGTCCATCGCGAGGAACTCCCCTACGCCTACTACAGCGCCAGGACGACGGAGGGCTCTATCGCCTACCTGGCCAGCGACTTCGACCACGACCTCGACTGGGAGATAGTCCACGGTGACAGTTACCACCTCGCCGAGGGCGTCGAACTGCTGCACCTGCCCGGCCACACCCCAGGCCTCATGGGCGCGCTCATCGAGCGGGCGGGCGACCCGCTGCTCGTGGTGGGCGACGAGGCCTACGTCGAGGCCAACTACGCGGGCCAGTCGATGGCGACGAGCCTGCTGTGGAGCAACGCCGCCTGGCGCGAGAGCCTGGCGCGCTGTCGGGATATCGAACGGGAGACGGGCGCGGAGATTCTACTGGGCCACGACCTGTCGGTGTTCGAGTCAGTAGTCTAGACCGGCCGTATCGTCAATCGCTCGCCGTCGCGATTTCGGACCACCCACCGGTCCTCGTCGTGGTCCACGACGGTCCAGAGTCCGAACTGGAAGTGGAGTTCGAACTCGACGGCGTTGATACGCTGGTCGGTCTCGGCAATTCGGTACGCTGTCGCCGTGGCGACGGGACTGTTCACTGTTCGACCGTTCCGTACCGGGACACCAGATGGTCGACGATGTAGTCGACCGTAGCAGGGTCGTACGTCCAGAAGCCGTAGAACTCGCGGGGCTCGCGCTCCTCGGCCAGCAGCGCGCATTTCTGTGTGGTTGCCTCGTCGTCGGTCCCGTCGTCGAAGACGACGAACCACGACGTCGCTATCTCCTCGCTGCGGTCCAGATGGAGCTGGAACGTGCTGTGGGCCGGCGGGTCGATATCGGGCACCGCGTAGGCGTGGACGTCGACGGCCGAGTCGCCGAGTCGCTCGTACAGGTCCAGTTCGCCCTGTAGCGTCGAAAGCGTCTGGAAACCGGCGTACAGCGACCCCTCACCGACCCGCCAGGCGCGGTCCTCTATCTCACGGGAGGCCGCGACCATCCGTTCGATGGACCAGGAAGTAAACAGGGTCTCGTCCAGATGGTCGAGGAGACCGTGACCGGCGTCCTCGCCCAGCACGCGCTCGCGGTCGTCGAGTGAGTCGTAGAACGAGTCGATATCCGTCGCCGCGTAGACGCCGTCGCCGTCCGAGAGTGTGAGGAACTCGCCGGGGCGGCCGCTACCGGTCGTCTCCCGAACGACCCGGACGTTCCGGTCCGCAAAGCGGCCCCGGAGGTCGTCGGTGACCGACCCGTCGGCGTTGAACACCGTCAGGGTCTGCTCGTGGGCTTCAACGCCGGCGATGAGTTCGCTGAGCGACATTCACGTGGGCCGAGGCCCGGTACGGCATTAGGCCTTCCGACGAGTGCGACCGCGGTATCCACTGCCCAGCTGGCCAGTGAGATGCCACGCGGTCGCCAGTGTGACCGACCGCTTTCTCGAACCAGATCCGGAGCGATAACTGTCTGTACTCCAACTGTTTGGACGGTGCCGAAAACCCCGGAGATTAATCATCGTAGTTTACCCAGAATAGGGTGCCTTCGCCCGAATAATAACGATTAATAGGACTTGATGTAGTGGAAAATCTTTAGTCGTGGCCCCCCAACCTTCCGGTACGGCACCAGAGCTGGGGCCGAGGATTTCACAATGACAGACAACGAACTAATCTGGCGAATCGCTGGCGGTTCCGGTGACGGAATCGACTCGACCAGTCAGAACTTCGCGAAGGCCCTGATGCGTTCGGGACTTCACGTTTTCACACACCGGCATTACCCGTCTCGTATCCGCGGTGGCCACACGTACGTCGAAGTACGCGCGAAGGACGAGGATGTACAGTCACGCGGTGACGGCTACAACTTCCTGCTCGCCCTGGGTGACTCCTTCGCCCGGAACCCACAAGACGAGGCCTACTACGGCAAGGAAGAGCTGAAACCGCTGTACGAGAACTTCGACGACCTCCGCGAGGGCGGCGTCCTGCTGTACGACGAGGGGCTGCTCGACGAGGAAGACGTCGAGGAGATAGAGCTCGAAGAGGCCGCCGAGGAGAACGGCTGGCACGTGGTCCCGATGGACCTGCGTGGCATCGCCAAAGAGCACGGCCGAGAGATTATGCGCAACACGGCCGGTATCGGCGCGACCGCCGCCATCCTCGACATCGGCACCGAAGAGTTCGAGACGCTCATCGAGCAGAACATGGCCGGCGATATGCAGGAGGCCAACCTCGCAGTGCTCGAAGATGCCTACGAGGCCGCCTCCGAACTCGATATCGACCACGATATCGAGGTTCCGGAAGGCTCTCACGACGAAGAGCAGGTCATTCTCTCGGGTTCTAACGCTATCTCCTATGGCGCGCTCGACGAAGGCTGTCGGTTCATCTCGGGATACCCGATGACCCCGTGGACCGACGTCTTCACCATCATGTCCCAGCACCTGCCCGAGTTCGGCGGTATCTCCGAGCAGGTCGAGGACGAGATCGCTGCAGCCGCGCTCGCCCTCGGAGCCTCCCACATGGGAGTCAAGTCCATGTCCGGCTCCTCGGGCGGTGGGTTCGCCCTGATGTCCGAGCCGCTCGGACTGGCCGAGATGACCGAGACGCCGGTCGTCCTGGTCGAAGCGATGCGTGCCGGCCCCTCGACCGGGATGCCGACCAAGCCCGAACAGGCGGACCTGGAACACGTCCTGTACACGTCACAGGGCGACTCCGCACGGGTCGTGTTCGCGCCCGCGAACATCCGCGAGTGTTACACCCAGACACGCTCGGCGTTCCGCATCGCCTACGAGTACCAGATTCCGTCCATCGTCATCTACGACCAGAAGATTCAGGGCGAGCTCCGGAACCTGCCGGCGAGCCACTTCGACGAGGAGCCAAACGCCGACCCCGGCTCCGTCCTTACGGAGGAGGAGATTCAGGACGCCGCCCACCACGCGTCGGGCAAGTTCCAGCGGTTCCTCCACGAGCCCGAAGACGGCTCGAACGTGAGTCCACGCTCGGTGCCCGGCCAGAAGGACGGGCGTTACCTTGCGACCGGGAACGAGCACAACCCGTCGGGCCACATCAGCGAGGACCCCGACAACCGCATCGCCCAGATGGAGCGCCGTCTGAACAAGCTCGACGACATCCGCGCCGACCTCGACGAGAACACCTCTCACCAGACCTACTACGGCCCCGAAGACGCCGAGCACGGCGTCCTCGTCTGGGGGAGCCAGCAGGACACGGCCTTCGAGGCCGTCGACCGGCTCAACGAGAACGGCCACAGCGTGAAGGCCCTGGGCGTCTCCGACATGGCCCCGTACCCGGTCGAAGAGGTCTCCGAGTGGCTCGAGTCCGTCGACCAGGCGCTGGTCGTCGAGATGAACGCCACGGCCCAGTTCCGCGGGCTGACCCAGAAGGAGATCGGCAAGTACGGCGACAAGATGTCGAGCCTCCTGAAGTACAACGGCAACCCCTTCGAGCCCGCCGAGATCGTCGACGGGTTCGAGTCCAGCATCAACGGCGAGGAGCTCGCCGCGACCAACATGAAGTACCTGCCAGCGGCAGGTGACTAACCTATGAGTGCATTCAGCGCAATCGGAGAGGACCGAGAGATAGAGCGAGACGAGTTCACGCCAGGCATCGAGCCACAGGCCACCTGGTGCCCCGGCTGTGGGGACTTCGGTGTCCTGAAGGCGTTGAAACAGGCCATGCCCGAAGTGGGCAAGAACCCCGACGAGGTCGCCCTCTTTACGGGTATCGGCTGTTCCGGGAAGCTAAACAGCTACTTCAACAGCTACGGCTTCCACACCATCCACGGCCGCTCGCTGCCCGTCGCCCGGGCCGCGAAGCTGGCCAACCCCAAGATCGAGGTCATCGCCGCCGGCGGCGACGGTGACGGCTACGGTATCGGTGGCAACCACACCATCCACACCGCTCGTGAGAACCACGATATGACCTACATCGTGTTCAACAACGAGATCTTCGGGCTCACGAAGGGCCAGACCTCGCCGACCTCGCCGAAGGGTCACAAGTCCAAGACCCAGCCCCACGGCTCGGCGAAGTCGCCGATTCGACCCCTCAGCCAGCAGTTGAACGCCGGCGCGACCTACATCGCCCGCACCGCTGCTGTCAATCCGAACCAGGCCAAGGAGATCATCGCCGAGGCCATCGAGCACGACGGGTTCGCGCACATCGACTTCCTGACCCAGTGTCCGACCTGGAACAAGGACGCGAAACACTACGTCCCGTACACGGACGTCCAGCAGTCCGACGAGTTCGACTTCGACGTCTCGGACCGGGCGGAAGCCGCCGAGATGATGCGAAAGACCGAGGAGCGACTCTACGAGGGCGAAGTGCTGACCGGTCGGATGTACATCGAGGACGAGCGCCCGTCCTACGGGGCCGAGAAGCGTGCTATCGGCGAGATGCCCGAGGAACCGCTCGCAGAGCGGTACTTCGACGAGGACGCCGAGTGGGAGCGGACCTACGACAACCTCCTCCAGCACCACAAGTAACCCAGCCACCGCTGTGACCACGCAGTCGTCGGGACGCCCGCTGGCCCCACGTTTCGCGAAGTGAACGTGGGCCACGAGGACAGGCCGTGCGAGTTCTCGGCGGCCCGAAAGTGGGTTACTGATTCGGAACATATTTTTTCACCCACGGTAAATATCCATCTATGAGTGTCGAGTCTACGGAGCGTCGTATCCTGTCAGTCCTCGAAGAGGACGCGCAGGCATCATACGCCGAGATAGCCGACCGGGCAGAAGTCTCCAAGCCCACGGTCCGCAAATATATCAAGAAATTAGAGGAAGAAGGCGTCATCGTCGGCTACTCGGCCGATATCGACCCGAAGAAGCTCTCGGGGCAGTCTATCGCCATGGTCGGCATCGACGTGGCCAGCGAGCGCTACGTCGAGGCGACCCGCCAGCTCTCCGATATCGATGCCGTCGAGTCGCTTTACACCTCCAGTGGCGACCATATGTTGATGGCGGAGGTGCGTGCGACCGACGGGAACTCCCTTGCCGCCGTCATCGAGGACGAGATACTCGAACTCGACGGCGTGACGGCCGCCCACCCCTCTTTCTTGCAGGAACGGCTGAAGTAACGGGTTTTTAGACGCTCCGGACCAGAGAGGGCCTATGCCGTCTCGGTTGGTTGTTGGCGCCGGTTCGACAGCGAGAGCGATAATCCACGCAGTGAGCGGCGACCACAAGCAGCTACGCGTTCTCACGGACGACGGGCACCGCGCCGAGACGCTCCGCGAGGACGGTATCGCTGTCACCGTCACGGACGACATCGACCGGGCGGGGATGGCCGGGCTGGACATCACCCCGGCGACGGTGGTCGTCGCCACCGACGACCCGGCCGTCGCTGTCGACGCCGTGGAGACTGCTGCCGAGCTGTTCCCCGAGGCTTTCCTGCTGTGTTACAGCGGCTACGGGGCCAGCGACGCCCAGCGCAGTCGCCTCGACGCTGTCGCCGACCGGGTGGTCGACCCCGAAGCCGTCCTCACCGAGCGACTGCAACGGTGTGTTGGTGAGCCGGGCGCGCGCACCCGACAGCTCCAGCAGGTGCTTCGCGACATCGACGGCCACCTCGCTGTCGTCACACACGACAACCCCGACCCCGACGCTATCGCGAGCGCCGTCGCGCTTGGCGAACTCGCCGCCAGAGCCGGCTGTTCGGTGTCGCTGTGTTACTACGGCGATATCTCCCACCAGGAGAACCGCGCGTTCGTGAACCTGCTGGAGTACGACCTGGTGAACCTAGAGCCCGGCGACGACGCCGCGCTCGATGCCTACGACGGGTTCGCCCTGGTGGACCACTCACGACCCGGCGTCAACGACCAGCTCCCCCAGGACCTCCCGATAGACATCGTCATCGACCACCACCCGCCGCGACTCCCTGTCGAGGCGCGCTACGTCGACCTGCGCAGCGGCGTCGGCGCGACGAGTACGCTCCTGGTGGATTACTTCCAGCGGCTGGAGGTCGAACTGTCCGAGTCCATCGCGACCGGGCTGCTCTTTGGCATCCGTGTCGACACGAAGGACTTCCGCCGGGAGGTGTCGGCCGAAGACTTCGAAGCTGCCGCCCAGCTCGTCCAGCGAGCGGACATGGACGCTCTTCAGCGCATCGAGGACCCGAGCGTCAGCGGCGAGACGCTCGCTATCATCGGCCGCGCCATCGACAACCGGGATGAGGAGGGGTCAGTGTTGCTCTCCTGTGTCGGCGAGCTTTCGGACCGCGACGCGCTGGCACAGGCCGCCGACAAGCTGCTCGACCTCGAGGGAATCCACGCGACGATGGTGTACGGCGTTCTCGACGGGACGATTTACGTCTCGGCGCGGGCCCGCGGCGCCGATATCGACCTCGGCGAGGCCCTGCGGGACGCGTTCGGCCAGATAGGCTCCGCGGGCGGCCACGCTGATATGGCCGGCGCCCAGATAACCCTGGGCGTGCTCGACAGCGTCGACGACCGGGAGGAGTCGCTGCACAGTATCGTCAAATCTGTCGTCAACGACCGGTTCCTCGATGCGGTCCAGTCCCGGTCTCACCGGCTGCTGGGGCTGAACGGGCGCACGGAGTACGCGCCGGACGACTACGCCGGGCTGGCCCAACCCCAACCCGACGAACACGACAGCGGGTAGGCGAGTCTTTTTGCCACTCGCTGGGCAAGGGTCGGTGATGGAAGACTCGGGTCGACCGACGGTCGGGGAGTATATGACGCGCGACGTCGCGACCGTCGACCTCGACGACACCGTCGCGGAGGTGGCCAAACGCATCGCCGAGAGCGACGACTTCAGTGGCTTTCCCGTCACCGACGGGCGACACGTCGAGGGCTTTGTCAGCGCCAGAGACCTCCTGCTCGCCGAGGGCCACGAACCGATGTTCCGGGTGATGACCGAGGACATCATCGTCGCCGCCCCCGAGATGGCCGTCCAGGACGCCGCCCGCGTCATCCTCCGGTCGGGCATCCAGAAACTCCCGGTCGTCGACGACGCCGGCAACCTCGTGGGCATCATCTCCAACGCCGACGTCATCCGCTCACAGATAGAGCGTGCGACACCCGACAAGGTCGAGAAACTCTCGCGCACCCTCGCGAACATCCACGATATCACCACCCACGACGAGCGCCGGATGGTCGACCTCGCCGCGCTCACGCCGACCCAGCCGACGGTGTACGCCGACGAGCTGGAGGGGCGGGTGTACGAACTCGAACGCGGGCTGGCCGAGCCCCTGGTCGTCATCGACAACGACGGCCACCTCTATCTGGCCGACGGCCACCACCGGGTGAAGGCCGCCGAACGGCTCGACATCCGGGCGATGGAGGCCAACGTCATCGTGCTCGACGAGACCGTCGAACTGGGGATGGCCAAGACGGCCACCGAGGCCGGACTGGAGTGTATCGGCGACATCGAGGTCGTCGACTACGCCCGCCACCCGCTGGTGCAGACGACGGAGCGACTGCAAGAGTAGGGAGACGTCGACCGGCGGGAGACGTCTCCAAGACCGACGCGGCGACCATCGGGAGCCGCGGAGGTGCGGTGCTGTCCAGCCCGGCGCGAGACGTCTCCAAGACCGAAAGAAACCGTGGGCAGAACACACTTGTCAACAGCTACCGTACCACATGGTATGTACGACGACGAGGAACTCCGGGCGATACGGGAGGCAAAAGCCGACTGGGAAGAAGAGACCCTCGGCCCGGCCATGGACGCTTACGGGGAGCGGGGCGACCGATTCGCCACCGTCTCGAACCTCGACGTCGACCGTCTCTACACGCCGCTGGACGTCGCCGACACCGACTACGAGCGGGACCTTGGCTTTCCCGGCGAGGAACCGTACACGCGGGGCGTCTACCCGACGATGTACCGCGGGCGCCAGTGGACGATGCGGCAGTTCGCGGGCTTTGGCACCGCCGAGGAGACCAACGAGCGCTTTCACTACCTCGTCGACGAGGGCCAGACCGGCCTCTCGACCGCCTTCGATATGCCGACGCTGATGGGGCTGGACTCGGACGACCCGATGGCCGACGGCGAGGTCGGCAAGGAGGGCGTCGCGGTCGATACCCTCGACGACATGGACCGCCTGTTCGACGACATCGACCTCGCCGACGTCTCGACATCTTTCACCATCAACCCGAGCGCGCCCGTCGTCTACGCGATGTATCTGGCCCTGGCCGACCGGCGCGGCGTCCCACGCGAGCAGTTGCGGGGCACCCTCCAGAACGACATGTTCAAGGAGTTCATCGCACAGAAGGAGTGGGTCGTCGGCCCGGAGCCCTCCCTGAAGCTCGTCACCGACGTCATCGAGTTCGCCAGCCGGGAGACCCCGTCGTTCAAGCCGGTCTCGGTGTCGGGCTACCACATCCGCGAGGCGGGCGCGACCGCCGTCGAGGAACTGGCTTTCACGCTGGCCGACGGCTTCGCCTACGTCGAGGACTGCCTCGCGCGCGGGCTGGACGTGGACGACTTTGCCCCACAGCTGTCCTTTTTCTTCAACTCGCACAACGCCATCTTCGAGGAGGTAGCGAAGTTCCGGGCGGCCCGGCGTATCTACGCCCGCGCCATGGCCGAGTGGTACGACGCCGAGGCGGCGGCGAGCAAGCAACTGAAGTTCCACACACAGACCGCCGGGCAGTCACTGACCGCCCAGCAGCCCCTGAACAACGTCGTCCGTGTGACCATCCAGGCGCTTGCGGGCGTGTTGGGCGGGACCCAGAGTTTGCATACCAACAGCTTCGACGAGGCGCTGGCCCTGCCCTCCGAGCAGGCCGTCCGGGTCGCCCTGCGGACCCAGCAGATTATCGCCGAGGAGTCCGGCGCGGCCGACATCGTCGACCCGCTGGGCGGGAGCTTCGCCGTCGAGTCACTCACCGACGAGATAGAACGGAAGGCGATGGACCACATCGAACACATCCGCGACGAACTGGGCGACGGCTCGATGCGCGACGGTGTGCTCGCGGGTATCGAGCAGGGGTACTTCCAGCGGGCGATTCAGGATTCGGCCTACGAGTACCAGCAACGGGTCGAACGCGACGAGGAACTGGTCGTCGGCGTCAACGCCTACACGGTCGAGGAGGACCCCGAACCGGACGTGTTGACCGTCGACGAGGACGTACAGGAACGCCAACGCGAGCGGCTGGCAGCGGTCAGAGCCGGGCGAGACGACGACGCAGTGGCTGGGGCGCTTGCCGACGTAGCGGACGCCGTCGACGCCGACGAGAACGTGCTCCCGTCCGTCGTCGAGGCGGTGAAATCCCAGGCCACGATGGGCGAGATAATGGACGTGTTCAGGGAGCAGTTCGGCGAGTACCGCGAGACGCCGTGATTACTCCGGGTTCCGACGGCCGGCCGCGTCGTCGGTCCGGCGCGAGACGTAGATGACCAGCCCCAGCAGGACACCGAGCCCGACGCCGATAGTCACCATCCCGTACAGGGCCACGCCGAAGGGCGTTGGCGGCAAGGCGATGACGCCAAACAGTGCCGGCTCGAGGTCGGCGGGTCGAATCGACCCCAGGACAAAGCCCATCACCCCCGCCAGCGCGACGATGATGACGTATATCTGGACGACGACTTTCTCGCCGGGCGTCTCGCCGACCTCTTGACTCATAGGTTGGTTTGGGACGCGAGACGATTAGCCTTTTTCACTTCCGGCCCCAAGGCCGCGTATGTCACAGAAGGAACTCCTGTTTATCGTGCTTTCGGGCATCGCTATCATGATGTTCATCACCGCTATCGTGCTGGTCTCGGGTGCGAGCTGAGCCGCCCCAAACCTTATTTTCGCACCCACTGTCTGTGAAAGACAGTTCAGATGACAGCCGCCCCGCTCGACCTCCACAAGCGCGTCCGGCTCCCGCTGTTTGTCCTCCTCGGATTCGCGACCACCGGTGCGGCCTACTACACCGGAACGACCGGAGAATCGTTGCCGCTACTGGTCGCGGCCTCGGGGCTGGGGACGCTGCTGGTGCTCACGACCGATTACGAGCAACTCGAAGAGTAACGAAAAACGGCGTCGTCAGTTGTCGGCTTTCGGCTCACCGCCGTCGGAGCGGGGCTCCGACGAGGTTCGGTTCGCTTCGCTCACCTCACTGCCGTCAGAACGAGGTTCTGACGTAGTTCGCCTCAATCGTCCGATTTCGGCTCACCGCCGTCGGTCAGCGCAGATTTCTCGTCGTCCTCGCCGCCGTCGGTGATAGCCGTCTCCAGCTTGCGGTCGTACCACTCCCACTCCTTGTCGAGCATTCCGTCGCGCTCGAGGTTCCACGGGTCGCCGTCCTCTACCTTCGGCCCTTCGAGCCAGGACTGCAGCAGGTTCCAGACGAAGATGAGCTGGCCGACCAGCAGGATAAAGGCGCCAACCGTGGCCAGCAGGTGGTACGTGCTTACCTGTGCCAGCGGCGCGATGGCGCCGTCGAACTGGTAGGTCGCGTAGCGGCGCGGCATACCCAGATACCCCAGCGCCAGCATCGCGAAGAACGTGAGGTTGGTCCCGATCATCGAGAGCCAGAAGTGGGCCTTCCCGAGCGTGCGCTGGTACATCCGACCGGTGAAGACGGGGAACCAGTAGTAGATGCCCGCGAAGACGGCAAAGCCGATAGCGCCCATGACGATGTAGTGGAAGTGACCCACGACGTAGTAGGTGTCGTGCAGCACCAGGTCGACGGGGATTGCAGCGAGGAAGACGCCGGTGACACCGCCGATGATGAAGTTCGAGATGAAGCCGATACAGAACAGCATCGGGGTGGTCAGGCGCAGGCGGCCGTTCCACATCGTCGTAATCCAGTTGAACGTCTTGACGGCGCTGGGTATCGCGATAGCCAGCGAGACCGCCATAAAGGAGGCCCGCAGTCGCGGGTCCATCCCCGTCGAGAACATGTGGTGGGCCCACACGCCGAAGGAGAGCACGCCGATAGCCAGCGTGGAGTAGACGACGAACTTGAAGCCAAACAGCTTCCGGCCGGAGAACTTCGGCAGGATGAGACTGACCAGGCCCATCGGCGGGAGCACGAGGATGTACACCTCGGGGTGGCCGAAGAACCAGAACAGATGTTGCCACAGCAGCGGGCCGCCACCCTCCACGGCGAAGAACGTCGTCTGGAGGTTACGGTCCAGCAGCAACATCACGATAGCGCTGCCCAGCAGCGGGAAGGCAAAGAGGATGAGCGCCGACTGGGTGAGGATGGTCCACGAGAAGATATCGAGGTTCGCCCAGCTGACGTCCTCACCGCGCTCGGTGAAGACGGTCGCGATGAAGTTGATGGCACCCATCGTCGCGGCGACCCCCGAGAGGTGCAGCCCCAGCAGCATCAGGTCGACGCCGGGGTTGGCCTGCTCGACCGACAGGGGCGTGTACATCGTCCAGGCCGTCTGTGCCGGCTCGATCATGTTCTCGGTGACCGGCGCCAGGAAGAACCCGGCCCAGATGAGGAGGGCGGCGGGCGGGAGCAGCCAGAACGCGATGGCGTTGATACGCGGGAACGCCATGTCGTCGGCACCGATGAGCAGCGGGATGAAGTAGTTCGCAAAGGCCGCGATGATTGGCGTTCCGAACAGGAACAGCATCGTGATGCCGTGGCTCGTCAGGATTGAGTTGTACGCGTTCGCCCCCAGTATCGCTCCGCCCGGGGCGATGAGTTGGACGCGGATGAGCATCGCCATGATACCCCCGACGGCGAAGGCGATGATACCGTACAGCCCGTACAGCAATCCGATGTCTTTGTGGTCGACGGTCGTCAGCCAGCGGATGATACCCGCGGGTTTCTCCCGGTTGAGGACGGCGGCGTCCTCACCGGTCGCGGTGCCACCTCCGGCAAGCGGCGTGTACGACCGCCAGTTCTCGATGCGCGTGAGCAGCGCGATGATGCCGACGAGGAGGACGGCCATCAACCCCGTCAGCACTAGATCTCCTACAGCCATAGACGCACGTCAGGACTGAGTGATAATGAAAGGGGCGGTTCCGCCGGCCGGTTTGAGTCGTTACGCCTCGGGGAGCTCGTCGTCTTCGCCGGCCAGTTCCCCATCCTGGGACTCCTCGTCGTCCAGCGTACCGGTCGTGGCGTTCGGTTCCTCTATGGCGGCGTGGTCGGCCGCCTCCTCCGCGCCCTCGATGGCCTTGCCGGCGTAGTACGTCAGCACCGCCAGCAGCAGGAACATCGAGACCATCAGCGAGAACTGGAGCCCGCTGAAGACGGCGTCAAAGCCGAACGGATTCACGACCGCGAAGGCCGCGATGAAAAAGAGGATGATACCAAGCGGGATAACGTTGACAGTGAGGTCCAGCAGCGTGTCCTTGTCGAACCCGAACAGTTCCATATGTTGGGGGAATCGGAGTGGGACAGTAAATAGACTGGTGGTTTGCCTCAGACCTTGGTCTGTTCCATGACCGAGCCGACCCCGCCCATCGCCACCATCACGACGCCCGCGACCGCGACGGCGACGAGACGGGTGAGAACCGGCCCGTTACCGATGTTGGCGACCGTAATCGACGATATCGGGACGTACGCGACGGCCAGCCCCGCAGCGATGAGAGCCAGCACGACGCCGACGCCGACCATTGTCGGCCACGGCCGCGTTACGTAGCCCGACTCGGTGAGGATACCGGCGATGGAGCCGCCAAAGAGGATGAGTCCGAAGACGGCCACCGGAAAGAGGCCGATGAAGACGCCGATCTCAGAGAGGACAAGGCCCAGCGCGACGAACACCGGCCACGGACTCGCTGTCCGGTACTGGTCGCTCAATCCGGGTTGCTCTTCCATACCCGCAGTTAGGTGTGGGGCGTGATATGCCCATCGGACTCTCCTGCCGGTAAGTGGTACAGCTGGCCCGTGCCCAGGGTGGTTTCGTTCGCGTGTTCGCGCGGCGTCAGACGTGGCACAAACTATTTGTCTGCGATACGGCTTGGTGAAGGTAATGAGTATGCGTACGGTAGAGCTAGTATCCGAGTGGGACACGGTGCCCTTCGACGGCGGCTACGACGGACTCCAGTCCCTCTCCGACCAGGGTTTCTCCGGTGCCGTCACGACTGGCCCCACACAGCTTTTCATGCTGAACGGGACCGTCGTCGGCGTCCTCGAGGGCGATATCGAAGCCTTCGATGGCGCCGACGGCACCGCACGAGCAGCGCCACACGATGCATTACCTTTGCTGGTCGTGATGCAGGACCGGGCGGACAGCCCGCGGGCACAGTACTACACAGAGGACACGCCGATCTCGGACGTCGACCGGACGCTCGAAGACGGGAACTTCACCGGGTTTGTCGAGCTGTCCGAGAACGTGCTCTCGGGGGATTACTACATGGTCTACCACCAGGGGCGTTCGATGAGCGTCGCCTGGGTAGGGAACTCACAGCGGCTCATCACGGACGAGGAAGCCTTCGAACAGGCCGACGGCGAAGTGGGTATCTACAAGGTCATGCCGGCCGACATCGAGCCAGTCGAGATTCCCGAACCGACGACACCGACAGACGATACCGAGGAGGCGGTGGCTGGGTCGGCCACGGCGGTCGACGAACGAGCGGATGCGCCCGAGGAAACGGCGACAGCGGCGTCGGGCGAGACGACGACAGACAGCGCGCCAGCCGAGGAGGCGGCGGACCCGGCCAGCGATGCAGGTTCGGACTCGTCCGCCGACGACAGCGCGGCCACTGCGAGCGACCGGTCGGACCCGAGCGACGACGCCGGGTCCGGAACGGCGTCTGCCACGGACGTCTCCGAACGAGGGGGCGGCGCGGCCGGACCACCAGGGTCCAAAGCGGCCGGTGCGAGTCAGGGGGCGGCCGTCGACAGGACACAGCGCGACGAGACGGATACTACTGGGGCCGACAGCGGGACCACGGCGGAGGCGCCCGCCACCGACGCGGAGTCTGGGCCAACCGAACCGGCGAACCCTGCCCCGACCGAGACCGAGCCGACACCGAAAGACGGCGGGACGGCCGAGGCCAGGACCGAGACCGAGCCGACACCGAAAGACGGTGGGACAGCCGAGGCCAGGACCGAGACCGAGCCGACACCGAAAGACGGCGGGACGGCCGAGGCCAGGACAGAGCCCCCGGAGCCGTCCGGCGGCAGGACTACCCAGGCCGAGACGGCCGATTCCCCGACAGACAGGACCGGGACGGCATCGACGGACGAGGGAGTGGGAGACAGTCAGACCGCGGCCGGGGCGGTCGACAACGACGCGGTGAGCGACCTCGAAACCCGGTCGATTCCGTCGCTGGACCCCGAACGGTCCAGCTCCACGCCAGAGCAGACGACGCCCACGCAATCGACGACGGCGACGCAGTCGACATCGTCGGAGTCCCCGTCCGCCGAGTCCGCGTCGGCAGACAGTTCCTCGACGGCGGGAGCGGCTGACCCTGAGTCGACCGAGTCCCAGTCGGGGACCTCGGCAGCGACCCAGAAGTCACAGTCCCAGGACTCCCAGTCGACACCGTCCCCGGAGCTACAGGCGACGCTGGAGGAGCGCGAGGCCGAGATCGCGGAGCTGGAAGGCGAGATACGCGACCTCTCGGCGGAGAACGAAGATCTGGCCGCCGAACGCGACCGGCTGCTCGACGAGCTGGAGGAGGCCCGAGCGGAGATACGACGACTCGAAGAAGAGCTGGCAGCGGCCGGCGGGACCGCGCCGAGCGAGCAAACGCTCTCGGCGGCCGAGGCCATCGACGGGACGAACCTCTTCGTCCGCTACCACTCCAAGGGCGAGGCGACGCTGGAGACGGCCCAGAGCGGGAGCGCCGACAGAGCGTCGGTCGAGGAGAACCTCCGGCTGGAGTATCACACCCAGTTCGACGCCGACGAGGCGGTCGTCGACGGCGAGGCCTTCGAGGAGTTCCTCCACGGGAGCATCCAGTACCGCTTCGTCGACTGGCTCGTCCGGAACCTACTGTACGAGATACAGAGTACCGGGCACGAGAGCGCGATGGGCGTGCTCTACGACGCCATCCCGAAGGTCGACCGCGCCGAACTCAACGGGAAGGTGTCGGTGACCTACACCGAGGACGGCCAGGAACACCGCTCACAGGAGACCTTCGACGTGGTCGTCCGCGACCGGATGGGTAATCCGCTCGTGGTCGCCAACATCAACGACGCCCGCCAGCCCGCGACCGACGGGCAGATGACCGACATCGTCCGGAACGCAGAGCGAGTCGGGTCGGCCTCGGACTCGCTGGCGGCGGCGTTTCTCGTCACGAGCAGCTTCTTCGAACCGGAGGCGCTGGAGACGGCGAGGGAAGCCACGTCGAGTGGCCTGTTCAGTCGCGACAAACGCAAGAGCTTCGTCAACCTCTCGCGGAAGGGCGGCTACCACCTCTGTCTGCTCGAAGCGCGAAACAAGGAGTTCCACCTCGCCGTCCCGGAACTCTAGAAAAGAGGCCGCTTAGCTCTCTATCTCTGCGGCGTCGTCGATTTTCATTCCCTCGAGTTTGTCGATTATCTCGTCGATCTTCTCGTCGAGGTCGTCGACGAACTCGCCGGTCTGTTCTGTGGTAATCGCGCCCTGGCTGGAGGGCTCGATGAGATTCTCCTCTTCGAGAACGCGAAGGGAGTAGCGAACCTTGTGGTGTGGGTAGCCCGTCTCGTTGGACATCTTCACGATTCCGATAGGCTCGTTCTCTATTACCATGCGAAGCACCTGCAGATGGCGCTCCAGCATGTCGACTTCCTTCTCAAGCCTGTCTATCATGGCAATTGTTAACTTGTGTTGGGTGGGTTTAAAAGTTACCCTCGCACACCCGACCTTGCCGGTTTCACCGTACAGATGCGGGGCTCTTAAAACCGTCGTAACGTTTCACATGGGAGGTGTTGGCGTGTGCGAGCGTGGTGTGCGTGTCGCCGTCGGAGCGTTCGGGTGACCGCCGACCGCGGTCGGCGGGGCTGGCAATCGGGACTGTGAGACCGTAATCTGTTTATCATGGTGGACGGAACGTCCGGTCGATGACCGTAACCATCGTCGGCTCACAGCTCGGCGACGAGGGCAAGGGCGGCATCGTCGACCTGTACGGCGACGACGTGGACGTCGTCGCGCGGTATCAGGGCGGCGATAACGCCGGCCACACCGTCGTTCACGAGGGTGAGACCTACAAGCTCTCCCTCGTCCCGAGCGGAGCCATCCGCGGCAAGGTCGGCGTGCTGGGCAACGGCTGCGTCGTCAACCCGCGAACACTGTTCGACGAGCTAGACACACTCCAGGAGCGCGGTCTGGACCCGGACGTGCGTATCGCCGAGCGCGCGCATATCATCTTCCCGTTCCACCGCGTGCTCGACGGTATCGAAGAGCAAGTCAAGAGCGAATCCGACAGCGAAGTCGGCACCACGGGCCGGGGTATCGGCCCGACCTACGAGGACAAGGCCGGCCGCCGGGGCATCCGGGCCGGCGACCTGCTCCACCCCGACGTGCTCCGTGAGCGACTGGAGTACATCGTCCCGCAGAAACGCGCCGTCGTCGAGGACGTCTACGGCATGGACGTCGACGACCTGGAGAACCCCGAAGCGCTGGATGTCGAGGCCCTCTACGAGGAGTTCCGCGACTACGGTGAGCGCTTCGCCGAGGAGGACATGACGGTCAACGCCAGCGTCTTCCTCACCGAGAAGATGGCCGAGGGAAAGAACGTGATGCTCGAGGGCGCCCAGGGGACTACCATCGACATCGACCACGGGAACTACCCCTACGTAACCTCCTCGAACCCCACCGCGGGCGGCGCCACAACGGGCACCGGACTCAGCCCCGGCGTCGTCGGCGGCGGCGAGGTAATCGGTATCGTCAAGGCCTACCTGACCCGCGTCGGTAGCGGACCCCTGCCCACGGAGCTGGGCGGCGTCGTCGGCGACACGCCCGGCTACGAGGAACAGGGCCAAGGGGAAAACGAGGAACTCGCGACCCAGATTCGCGAGGAGGGCGGCGAGTACGGCACCGTCACCGGCCGGCCCCGACGGGTCGCCTGGCTCGACATGCCGATGTTGCGCCACGCCGCCCGCGTCTCGGGCTTTACCGGCCTCGCCATCAACCACCTCGACGTGCTGGCCGGTCTGGACGAGGTCAAAGTGGGCGACGCCTACCGGCTCGACGGCGAGGAGCTGCACACGCTGCCGGCCACCACCGAGGAGTGGGGCCGCTGCGAGGCGACGTACCGAACCTTCGACGGCTGGCCCGAAGTCGACTGGGGCTCGGCCGCCAGCGAGGGGTTCGAGGCGCTGCCCGAGAACGCTCGCGCATACGTCGAGTACATAGAGGACGAACTGGAGACGCCGGCCTACGCCATCGGCGTCGGTCCCGGCCGCGGCGAGACTATCGTCCGCGAGCGCCCATTCTAGGCACGGACGACGGGATTGTCGGCAGACAGTATCCTTTTATTCCTACCGCTCCGACCAGCGGGTATGAAAGAGGACCTGATGGACATCATCTGCTGTCCGCTGGACAAACACGACCTCGACCTCGACGTCGCGGAGCGCGACGACGAGGAGATTCTCTCGGGTACCCTCACCTGCACGGAGTGCGGTGAGCGCTTCCCTATCGAGGACGGCATCCCGAACCTCCTCCCGCCGGATATGCGCGAGGAAGCCCCCGCGTAACCGCCTGAAGGTTTTTCTTTCGGCGCGACTGACAGCCTAGGGTGTCCGACGCCCTGACTGTCCACGTCAATCGGGAGTCCCTCCACAGCCTGTCGGTCCCCGACAGCTTCGAGGCGAGCGACAGCTTCGACGTGGTGCTGGTCAACCACGGCGAGTCCACGCACGTCCACCTCCATCTCGACGACGCCCTCTCCGAACAGGCCGCCATCGAGGCCCCGAATCATCACGTCGAGGGCGGCGGGGAACGCACAGTCCGGGTGCGACGGACCGATGACGGTCGCGCCCGCGGGAACCTGAAAGTGGTCACCGCCTACGGTTCGACGACCCGCCTCGTCGACGTGGTGCTGACCGAGCCGGCGGCCACCGACGAGTCAGTCCAGGTCGACGAGGAGCTGGCGAAACCGCAACCACGGACCGACGACGGAGGGCTCTCGACCGTCGGGTCGGTTCCGCTGGGCCCCCTGCTGGCCGCGAGCGGGTTGGCCGTCGGGCTCGCGGTGGGTGCCGGGGCAGTCTTCGGCAGCGTCGTTGCAGTGGTCGCTTCGCTCACCGTTGCCCTCCTCATCATCGGTACCGTCGCCTGGCTGCTCGCAGCCCAGCCCTAGTCGTCGGTCTCGACACCGGCGAGGTTGCCGTCGTCGTCGAACAGCTTCGCCCGCAGGAACCGCGTGCGGTAGCGGTTCGCGCCGTCGTAGACGTCGGCCTCACGGATGTCCCCGGCCCGCCCGTCGGCGACGGCGTCTATTATCTCCTCGACCTGCTCTTTCTCGCTCGGGGTCAGTTCGAACTCGTAGGTCTGGGCCTGCTCGCCCTCCAGTTTCGTCCACTGGCGCGCGGCCGCGACGACCAGCGAGCAGGGCTCCCGGCAGGGAAACTCGCCGTCGCCGCCGTCTACGTCTAGCTCCGTCTCCTCGTCGTAGTCCCACTCGCGGCGTTTCAGGCACTGGGAGTCGTCACAGCAGGCCTCGGCGACCCAGTTGACGTGT
Organism: Haloarcula salinisoli; assembly: GCF_019599405.1. Lineage (NCBI taxonomy): Archaea > Methanobacteriati > Methanobacteriota > Halobacteria > Halobacteriales > Haloarculaceae > Haloarcula > Haloarcula salinisoli. The sequence continues at coordinate 1,621,000 of NZ_RKLQ01000001.1, forward strand.
TCGTACCCCTCGCCGCGGTCCCAGGTGCGGACGACCCCGTAGATGCCGGTCTGGCGTTCCACAGTCTCGTGCCAGTGGTCGACGTCGAGTTCGCCCTCGCGCTCGCGGTGCCAGTTCTGGACCGTCGCCGGGTAGAAAGCGTGGACGGCTTCCACGACGTCCGCGGGGTCGAGGTCGGGGAACTGCCAGCCGGTCTGTAGCGACGGCGCGGTCTTCAGCGGGCGATAGTCGCCGTCGTCGTCGTGCTTGGCGATTTCGCGCGCATCGAGGGGGTCCTCGTGGGCCGTCAGTCCGTCGGCGGGGGTCGCCGCGTCATCGACGTGTCGCAGGTCGTAGGTTCGACCGTAGTCACCGTCGAGGGAGACGGTGACCTGTAGCTGGCCCCACTCGGTCGCCAGGCCGTCGGCGAGCGCGTCGTAGCGTGCCGGGACTGTGTGCTCCTCGGCGCCTTCCAGCCAGCGCAGGAACGCCCACCGGGCGTCCGTCTGTGGCGCGACCGCGTGCCAGAAATACCAGTTCCCCACGTGAGGGTCCGCGGCCGCACTCTCTCGGAGAGCGGCCTCGTCGAGCCCGCTGGTCGCTTCGGCGGGTGTCTCGAACGTGTAGCCGTCCTCGCCGACCTCGACGCGGAGGCCGTCGAAGTCGATGCCGTCCGGCGCGGTAGCCACCAGCGCGTCCACCGGGTCCTCGTTCATACGGGACCACGGGACTGAGACAAAAAAAGCGAGTCGGTTCCCTCGGCAGTTGCCGCGGTGGGCCGGACGGGCCCAGTGGGTCAGTCGCCCGCCGCCGGCCCCGCGCCGCTCTCCCCGCGGACCTGCTCGATGGCCGCGCTCACGTCGGCTCCGGCCTCGGCTGCCCGCTCCAGGACGACGTCGGCCATCAGCGGCTCGGTGCCGACGGCGCCGGCGTACCAGATGTCGTGGCCGTCGACGGTCTCGGGAACGCCCCAGCCGCCGCGGTAGTCCTCACACAGCCCCATATCTTCGGGGATGTCCTCCTGGGTGTGGTAGCCGTCGGCGATAAAGAGGGGAACGACGACGATGTCGTCGCTCTCGAAGAAGTCGGTCACGTCGTCGACTTCGGGGTCCTCGTCCATGAACAGCGCCTTCACCTCGTCGAAGCGGTCCATCTCGGCGATGCGGTCGGCGTGGTACTCGATAGCCTTCGCGGAGTTCTCGTTGCGCTCGGTGCCGTGGCCGACGACCGCGAGGCCGACTCCCTCGCCCACGTCGGGGTCGTCGGTCACCGACTTCGCGCGCTGGACGATGACGTCACTCATCGAGTCGTGGGTACCGACCGGTCCGCAGTAGTGGACGGTCTGGCCGGTGTCGTCGGCGGTGAGCGTGGCGAAATCGGCGCTCGTACCGTCGGAGTCCCACAGCTCCGGGTCCCACTCGTCCAGACGGAACTCCCGCGGGATGACCTGCTCTGTGAAGTAGCCCTCCGAGATGAACAGCGGCACGAGATACACCTCCTCGGCGTCCACCGTCCGCAGCGCCTCCCGGAAGTGCGGTTCCTCCTTCCAGAAGGACTCTCTGACTTCGCTGAACGCGCCGGTCGCGCGGATGGTGTCCGCGTGTGCAAACGTGGGCGAGCTCGACTCGGCGTTCAGGTGCGAGCCGTGGGCGGCGATGACGAGCGCTTGGTCCATAGACGGCCGTTAGTACGAATCGGCCTTAGGGGCTTCGCCACGCACGCAGGACTGGACCTGACGAGACAACTCGGTTACGGCGCCCTACTCGTGGACGATTCTGGTCACGTGGCGCTGTCCCAGCGAGTCCGACTTGACCAGCCGAACGCCGAGCTCGTCGGCCAGCTCCGCGTCGGCGTCCCGCACCGTCCCAGTCGTCGCCAGCATCACGGTGTCGGTCCCGGCCGCCCCGGTGATACGGTCGCAGTGTTGGATACTGCTCCTGACCGTCCCGTCTTCGGGGCTGTGAACCACGATACCCATCAGTTCGTCCCCACACTCCGCGAGCAGGTCGAACGGGCCCGCGCCCTCGGGTCGAACGGTCCAGCCGGTCTCTGTAAGCACGTTGGTGACCATCTCCGTCACCGCCTCGACGACAGGCGGGTCCGTGGTGTCGCGCATCGTCGCCACGTTACGGAGTCGAACACCGAGGTCGGCGGCCAGTCGCGCGTCCCCGGGCCGGACCGTGCCGGTCGTCGCCAGCATCACGGTGTCGGTCCCGGCCGCGCCGGATATCGCGTCACAGCGTTTTATCAAACTGGGATCGATATGCCCGTCATCGGGACAGTTGACGACGACGCCGACCAGTTCGTCCTCGCGCTCGGCGAGCAGGTCGAACGGGCTCTCGGGCTGGGCTCCCCGGGCCCGCCAGTCGGTCTTCGCGAGCGCCTGCAGGATGTCGTCTATCGCAGTCTCCGTGTCCGGTTTGTCGGCGTCCTGTTCCGTGTCCGAACTCCCGGTCGACCCCGAGGACGTTGTCGGCGTGTCGGTTTCCATGGACCGCCCGGGCGTCGACTCGTCCATGGCCGGTATCAGCTCGGCCACCTGATCGCGTTCGAACGACTTCGCCGACCCGACAGTGCTGTCCAGCAACCCCCGTATCGACTGCGTAGCGGCACGCATCCGACCGGGTTCCCGACACGTATCGCTTCTGTCCTGTAGATAGGTGGCCACCCCGGAGAGCCCGCTGGCCGCCGTCTGAATCTTCCAGGTCGTGCCGTCGGCACGGTCGATAGTCAACGTCCCGGTTCGCCGTTTCTTCGTCGTGTCGACGTCTGCAATCGCTTCGATATCGAGCGTGAACTGTCGGTCGCCGCCCATCTTGCCGACCAGCGCGATGACCCGTCGGTCCGTCACGACCACGACGGTCTCGTACCGGCTATCCGGGAGGACGGTGCTGGTCGTCCCGTCCTGTATCGCGATACCCTGTCGCTGGTTCGTCAGGACGTACGCGACGGTCTCGTCGTCCTCGACAGCGTCTATCGCCGGCCGGTCTGCGAGATACTCGCCGGACCGGAAGCCGGTTTTGATGGTATTGGTGAGCGCCTCGGGGAGATTGTCCTCCCTATCGGTTACGTCGATAACTTGCCCCACATCGTTCACCCCAGTTGGCAGACGGTTCCCAGACCGTAGCCAGCCCAGTTGTCTAACGCATGAATTATACAGTATACAATAAATAACTTGGCTATCCAGGGGCCGTCTGCGGTGGACGGTGCTCTCGACTGCCCGTCACACCATCGGGAAGCGGCGAGCGCACACTCGAACACCGAGAGGTGCCGGTTGGATGGCCCGAGCCCGGCCACACTTTTGCCCCCTGCCCACCGAGAACGGGACATGTCACTTGCCGCCGCGACACGCGACGCCGTCCGCGAGCGCCCGTTCCTCTACGACGCGCTCGCCGCTGGCGTCGTCAACTACACCGCAGCCGCCAGAACGCTCGACGTGGACGGCGACACCGACGCCGTCGCCACCGCCTTGCGGCGTTTCGCAGACGAACTGGCCGACGAGCCGGGCTACGAGAGCGAGGCGCGGGTCTCGATGCAGAGTGGCCTCGGCCGCGTCGACGACGGTGACGCGCTCCTCGTGGTGGGCGAGACCCGCCTGGCCGGTGGCGCCGGCTCGCTGACCGGTATCGTCGCCAGCGGCGACCTCGAACCCGCGGCGCTCGGAGACACGCTCGGCCGACTTCGCGCGGCCGATATCGCCGTCGAAGCCGCCGGCGTCGGCGACGAGACCCTCGTGGTCGCGGTCGAACGACGCGACGGTCCCGACGCCCTCCGTGTCGTCGAGGCTGCCGTCGGTCGGTAGCCGGCGAACCGAACCACCCGCTTGGTGCCAGGTCGTTGGTCCGTCCCAGGCAGGAATGAAAGGGGCGGGCCGTTGCGCGAACCCCGGCGAAGTAAGCACCGCAGGGAGTGAAACGACCGAGGAGCACAGCGAGTCGCGGGAGCGCAACGGCCCGGGGCTTTCTGGCGGTTCAAATCACTGCGGTCCTCACGAACACTTGCAGAGTGAGAGCAAAAGACTCGTTCCGACGCCTTCAAGCGGCCCGATAGAGAGAAAACAGGTAATGACGCTGCGCGTGACGAACACGCTGACCGGCGAGACAGAGCCCTTCGAGCCACGTGACCCCGATTCGGTGTTGCTGTACTACTGCGGGCTCACCACGTCGGACCCGCCCCATCTGGGCCACGCCCGCGGGTGGGTCCACGTCGACGTCATCGCCCGGTGGCTGGAGTGGCTGGGGTACGACGTCCGCCACGTCGAGAACTTCACCGACGTCAACGAGAAAATCGTCGCCCGCGTCGGCGAGGACGGCGAGAGCGAGGCCGACGTCGCGCGCCACTACGTCCAGCAAGTCCTCACCGATATGCGGTCGCTGAACCTCGACCGCGCGGAGGTGTACCCGCGCGTCTCCGAGCACGTCCCGGAGATCATCTCGCTCGTGGAACGGCTCGTCGAGAGCGGCCACGCCTACGAGGTAGAGGGTTCCGTCTACTTCGACGTGACCAGCTTCGAAGCGTACGGCAAGCTCTCGGGCCAGTCGGTCGAGGACCTGCAGTCACAGGGAGAGACCACCGGTGAGAAACGGAACCCAGCGGACTTCGCCCTCTGGAAGGCCGGCGGCGTCGACCCCGAGGACATCGAAGACCACCAGCACCCCGAGGCCGCGCCCGCCGACGAGGCGTGCGAGACGGCCCAGACGTGGGACTCGCCGTGGGGCGAAGGCCGGCCCGGCTGGCACATCGAGTGTTCGGCGATGTCGATGGCCCATCTGGACGAGACCATCGACATCCACGTCGGCGGGCAGGACCTCGTCTTCCCTCACCACGAAAACGAGGTGGCCCAGAGCGAGGCCGCAACCGGGCAGCGCTTCGCCGACTACTGGCTCCACGTCCGCTTGCTGGAGACGAAAGGCGAGAAGATGTCCTCCTCGCTGGGGAACTTCTTCACCGTGAGCGCGGCCGTCGAGGAGTTCGGCCCGGACGTCCTTCGCACGTTCCTCCTGTCGACGGCCTACACCTCCAGAGCAACCTACAGCGAGGAGACCATCGGGGAAGCCCAGGAGCGCTGGGACCGCCTCCAGCGGGGCTACGAGCGCGCGGTCGAGGCCTGTGACGACGTCGACGCGTACGCCACCGTCACCCACGACGGGCTCCGAGCGGCCGTCGAGGACGCCCGCGAGACCTTCGAAGCGGCGATGAACGACGACTTCAACACCCGCGAGGCGATGACCGCGCTGCTCGACCTCACGGGCGAGGTCAACGCCTACGTCGACGACCGCGACGAGTACGACTACGTCGCGCTCCGGCGGGTCGTCGAGACCTTCGAGGAGTTCGGCGGCGGCGTCCTCGGTCTCGCTTTCGGCGAGAGCGGCGACGGGGGCGACGTGTCGCTGGCCGGCGATCTCGTCGAGCTCGTCCTCCAGGCCCGCGAGGACGAACGGGCGGCGGGCAACTACGAACGGGCCGACGAACTGCGGGACGAACTCGAAGCGCTGGGCGTCGAGGTTCAGGACACCGACGACGGACCGACCTACCGGCTCGGCGACGGCGGCTGACCGAACTGCTGGCTCGACGGCATTTCTTTCACTCGCGCCTGAGGCCACGAAACTTAAGAGGAAGAAAAATAGTCTGTGTTGGTATGCGACGTATCATTCTGACAGCTGTGGTAGCGCTGTTAGTTGTCTCCTCGGGCTGTGTGGGACTAATTACGGGCGAGACTGTGGAGTTCGAGGCCAACGATGCGTCGGTCGAGGACGCCGAAGTGGACTCGACCGACTACACGCTGAACAATTCTTCCGAACGCTCGATTACCCGGGACGTCAGCTTCCTGGGTCAGGAGCGGACCATCCGCATCGTGAATCAGCTGAACCGGCACACGAAAAACGGGACACTGGCCGAAGCGACGGGCAACGAGACGCTGGCCCTGGCCGTCGAGCGCGACCGAGTCGATGCGACGAACGTCCCGGATCTCGCACAGTTCGTCGTGGTCTCCTCACCGGGGGCGAAAGTGCTCGGTCAGACGCTCAACCCAGCGGCGAGCTGGTCCAACGAACGCATCCTCGAGCAGGTCGCTGACCAGACCGGGAAGCTGAACAACCTCGATAAAGAGGAGACGCGGACGGCAGAGTCACTTGGTGAGGACCGAAACGTCAGTGAGTTCAGCGCGACGACCAACATGAAGGGCAAGGAGGTCGACGTGCGGGCCCACGTCGTCAGCTACGAACACGAGGGTGACGTCATCATCGCCGTCGGGGTCCACCCCGAGGCGATGGACGAGGAGGATAACGTCGACGAGCTGCTCGAGGGTATCGAGCACAGCGGCGACTAAAAGAGCGCCACGTTTTTCGGTCTCAGACCAGCGCGTAGATCATCAGCAGGCAGAAGTAGATGACGACGAGTGCACCCAGTGCTCGCAGTCGGAAGTTCCCCAGCGCCGACTCCTCAGCCTCGTGGGCCGCCCGGAACGCCGCGACTTCGTCGTCGTCGAGCTGTGCCGGGTGGTCGAGCCCGCGATGCAGGGCGAGCCACTCCTCGCGAGCGAAGGGGCGCCCACAGTAGCGACACTCGTAGGTCTCTGCGTCCGCGGGGACGTCGTAGTCGTCGGTCATAGGTACGGGAGCGGCACCTCCGGTCGGGAGATAACCCATAGGCTCGTCATCGTGTAGAACACCATCACGGCGATGAAGGGGTACTGCGAGCGGACGGCCTGGAGCCGGGAGGGGAAGATGTCGTAGGCCGCGGCGTGGGCCACCCAGATGGCGACGAGGTGACCGAGGACGACGGCGGCGATACCGACACTACCGAACCAGCTCGGCGGCTCGTAGATGGGTACCGCGCCGGGGTCCGACAGCGGCGACAGGAGGGTGACCCACAGGGCCGGTGCGAGCACGAGGAAGTACCCCAGGTAGTGTGCGAGGTGGTAGCCCGCGGCGATGGCCAGAAGCGGCGGGGCAAAGCGCTCGGCGAGTTCGCTCTCGTCGAGATACGTGTCGGCGACCCGGCGACTCAGCCGGACGGCGAGCCAGTACGCGCCCAGGAAAAGTCCGAACCCGGCGGCCAGCGCCAGCGGGTAGAGCAGCTGTGGCGGGAGACCGGCCGCCACCAGCGGCGTCGTCAGGTCGGTGAAGGCGGGCGTCGTCACCAGCCCGTCGAAGGTGGTTCCCCACAGCAGGGCGATGACGAAGGCCACCTCGTCGCGGCCGTCGACCAGCCGCGGCGTCGAGAGGTCCATCCCGGGGAGTCGCAGTCGGAGGCCGCCATCGGCCCAGCCGATGGGCGCGACGCGGCCGTAGTAGCGGAACACACGTTCGACCGGGTCCGCCTCCGCGAACCACGTCTCCCGGCCGAAGACGACGGCCCCCGACAGCGTCAGCACGCTGTAGCCCACGATGGCGGTCGCCAGCAGGCGCGGGTCGTCGGCCAGCGGGCTCACGACTTCGAGCCAGATGAGCGCCAGCAGGCCGACGACGCTGGGCCAGGCGCCCGCGCGGGCGGGGTAGTCCCGCCCCAGCGACGGGAGCATTAGCGCGATGGTATCGAGTGGGTTCAGTATCCGCCAGGTGTTGCCGATGAGATACGCCGTCATGGCCAGTCCGGCCCACCAGCCGACCCACACCAGCAGGATGGCGAGGTTCGTCTGCGGGGTCGTCGGCCCGACAAAGCCGATGCCGAGGACGGTCACGTAGCCAGCGAGGCCGACGGCACGGGCAAGCAACACCGGGAGCCGCGAGTCACTTACCGTCAGCGGCACTCCCCAGTCGTGGATACGCTCGATGAACGACCGGTCGGTGACGAAGGAGGCCAGCAGGAACGAGGCACCGACGGCGGCCCCGCCCGTCGAGAGGAACAGCCACGTCGGCACCGTGATGGATTCGCGGCCGCCCCCTGCGAGACTCCCCCCGTGGGCCGAGACGGTCCCCGCCGCCAGCAGCAGCGACAGCGTCCCCGCCAGCCAGCCGACGACGCGGCGTCGACACGTGGTCATCAGCGGCCCTACGAGTCTCGGCCCCGTGTAGCTTCCGACATGGGCGTGGCGTGTGAGTCTCCACGGTTCACTACGTTCACCGTTCCACTTCGAGACGTCTCCCGTCGGTCAGCACCTCGCCTGTTCAGCGGGTCGCGAGGCTCCCCGCTCCACTTCGAGACGTCTCCCGTCGGTCGACGTCTCGCTCCGCTCCGCGGCTCCTGCCAGTCGCCGCTCCGCTTCGAGGTATCTCCCTTCGGTCGATACCTCGCTTGCTCCACGGGTCGCTACGCTCCCCGTTCCGCTTCGAAGTTCCTCCCAGCGGTCGGCACTTCGCATCCAATGGGATGGGCTTTTGATACTCCGTCCGTAAGGGAGCGATATGAGTACATCCGACGAACACGAGGGAGGGCACGAACACCACCTCCCAGCGACCGAGGACTGGCCACACGGCTTCGGTGAGGCGAGCTGGTGGCCCTTCATCACAGCCATCGGCGGGTCGGGGATATACGTCGGGGCGGCGCTGCTCGTCCTCGCGATGGGCGAGAGCGCGCTCGTGAGTACGACCATCGGTGCCGGTGTCACCGTCGGCAGCATCGGCCTGTTCCTGGCCGGCATCTACGGCTGGCTGTATCACGCCTTCGTCGTCGACTTCTGGGAGCGTGGCACCGACCACCACTCCGGACGCACGCTGAAGTTCGCGATGTTGCTGTTCCTTGGCTCCGAGGTGGCGACCTTCGGCGCCGGCTTCGTCTACTACTTCTTCGTCCGCGGAACGGACGTCTGGCTGGCCGCCGAAATCCCCGAGGTGTGGGGGTCGCTGGTGGTCGTCAACACCGTCATCCTCATCATCAGCTCCGTCACGCTGCACTACAGCCACGTGGCCCTGCGGAACGACAACCGCTCGGGCTTCCTGAAACTGCTCGCCGTGACCCTGCTCCTGGGCGTCATCTTCATCGGCGGGCAGGTCTACGAGTACTACGAGTTCATCGTCCACAAGGGCTTCACCATCGGTGAAGGTATCTACGGCTCGGCGTTCTACGGGCTGACCGGGCTCCACGGCCTGCACGTCACGATGGGCGCGGTCCTGCTGGGTATCGTCTTCGTCCGTGGCTGGTACGGACAGTACTCCGCCGAGCGCCACACCTCCGTCTCGACCGCCTCGATGTACTGGCACTTCGTCGACGTCGTCTGGGTGTTCCTGGTCGTCGTCCTCTACCTCGGCGCGAACGTGGTCTAACGCTTAAGCACGTTCCCCCCTCTTGATTTCTCATGGAAGAGTTAGACGTCAGCGACGGCTTCGACGTCCACGACTACCGCCACGGGCTGAAACTGCTCAAACAGGACCGCGGGACGATGACGCTGGAAAATCGCGAGGGGTTTGCCTGCCCGGCCTGTGGCGAGCCCTTCGAGCGCCTGTTCGTCAGCGAGCGACGGACCAACAGCTTCGGCAATCCGGGGGGGCCGTTCTGTCTCGCCCGGACCGACGAGTCCCTGCTCGTGCTGACACACTGACGCCGGGGTCACTCTTCCTGGACTGGTGAGCCGGCCTCGCGGGCGAGGGCGAGATACCGGGCCACGAACGCCTCGGGAGAGTCCGTGCCGACCGCGGACTCGACGAGCCTGTCCTCCAGCCCCTCACGCGGGCTGTGACAGCGCTCGCGGTCACAGGGCTTACAGAGGTACTCGAAGGATTTGTCCTCGCGGTCCCATCGGTCGCCGTACTTGTCGTATTCGCGGGCCGCCGAGCGCGCCACCGACTCCCCACAGGCGATACAGGTGACAGTCGACGACTCGCGGTGCCAGGCGTTCCGAAAGCTCATCGTTACACACGCACCTCCGTGGCTGACACAGCATCGGTGGTCGCCATGTCCGTGCGTTCACGCGTCCACACACTCGCTCTTGTGCCCCACCTTCGAGGTCCGCTTATAAATGATGGGGCACGCCGACATACCCGAGAGAGAGCGTCAGAGCCCTTTCGGGACACTGGACGAGAAATTAACAACGGAAGTTTATAACGAATTATCAGTTACATTCAAGAGATGCGCGCTGCTAGACTACACGAGTACACAGACGAGATGGAGGAGGGGCTCTCTATCGACGAGGTAGACGAGCCACAGGTCACAAACAGCGACGACGTCATCGTCGAGGTCGAGGGGGCGGGCTGGTGCCAGACGGACAACCACATCATCGAGGGGATGTGGGAGCAGTACGTCCCACAGCCGCTGCCGATGACACTGGGTCATGAGAACGCCGGTACCGTCGTCGCCGTCGGCGAGGAAGTCGAGCTGGTCGAGGAAGGGGACCAGGTAATCTGTCATCCGGTCCAGACCTGCGGTACCTGTCGCCCCTGTCGGCAGGGCGAGACGATGTACTGCGAGAACGACGCGTTCAACGGGCTGACGACGGACGGCGGCTTCGCGGACCTGCTGCACACGAGCGAGCGGTCGGTCATCCCGCTGCCCGACGGCGTCGATCCGGCCGATATCGCGCCCCACGCAGACGCCGGCATCACCGCGTACCACGCCGCAAAGAAGGCAGTCCGGGACCTCAACCCCGGCGACGCCGCGGTCGTCATCGGCGTCGGCGGGCTGGGCCACATCGGCCTCCAATGTATCGACGCGATGAGCGCCGCCGACATCGTCGGCGTGGATATCAAACAGTCCGCACGTGACCTCGCGGAGGAGCTGGGCGCTCACTACACCATCGACCCGACGAGCGAGGACGTAGCCAGCGAAATCGGGAGCATCACCGACGGCGTCGGCGCCGCACAGGTGCTTGACTTCGTCGGCGCCGACGAGACGACGTCCCTGGCGCCCGACATCTGTGCGGCCGGCGGCGACCACCACATCATCGGCTACGGCGGCCACATCCACGAACCGTCACAGGCGCTCGTCAACGGCGAGTTCGCCTTCCAGGGCAACATCGTCGGCCGCTACGCCGAACTGCAGGAGCTGGTTGCGCTTGTCGAACGCGGCGCTGTCGACCTCCACACCACGGAGTACGACCTCGAAGACGTCAACGACGTGGCGGTGAAACTCGAAGAACGGGAGATAGACGGTCGCGCGGTCATCATCCCCTGAGCAACACGGGCCCGGACGGAACCGCTATCAGCCAGTTCACACCCACCCTTTTCATCGCCGCCCTACTGTCTACAGGTATGCCCGCTCCGTCACAACTGGTCATCGGGGCGTTACAGACGGGCCCGGGCCCTGGCCCGCAACTAGAGCCGGTCGCGAACCCGTTCCTGAATCTGGTCGGGAGCGCTATCGGTGCCTTCCTCACCACGCTCGTCGTCGGGGCGATTCTGGTCGCCGTCGCGCCCGACTACACCGAGCGGAAGATGGCCACCCTGCTCGACGAGCCCATTAGTTCCTTCCTCTACGGGTTCGTCTCGCTGATTTTCTTCGCCCTCGTGATTTTCGTGCTCGCGATTACCATCGTCGGCATCATCGTCGCTATCCCGCTCGCAATCGTGCTGTACGTCGCCTGGGCGGTCGGCGGCGCCATCGCCTTCATCGCCATCGGCGAGCGGCTCGTCGGCCGCGGCGACGGCTGGGTGAAGCCGCTTCTGGTCGGGGCCGGTATCAACGGCGCGCTCACCCTGACCGGCATCGGCGGTATCGTCACGTTCGCCATCGGCGCAGCCGGCTTCGGGGCCGTGTTGCGTGACTATCTGGGGTGAACGGGTGTCGAAACCGATACATCCTTTGTGCGACCAGTCAAGCGAGACGTATCTGATGACTGGCGCGTTCACAGACAGGACACTGGCCGAGCATCGGCGTGTCTTCGAGAAGATCTGGTGGCAAAACCCGGAGCGACAGAACGGGACCTCCTCCTCCTGGTGGTTCTTTCTACTCTTCCCCGATGGTGAGGAAGGGTACGGTCCACGACAGCTCATGTTCTCGATAGCCGCCTGTATGGGTGAGTCGTGTCGTGTCAACGACCTCCCTCCCCTGAGTATGTCCCCGGACCGACCCATCACGGGCGGCGTGGACAGATTTAACGCGACGACGGTCGGGTGGGCAGGCGACGCCGACGTCGTCCACGACCACGTCGTCAAGCAGCCGGCCCAAGCGGTCCTCTCCCGCGACGAGAACCGTATCGAGGCCTGGGCAGAGGGCGAGGACGGCACCAGACGCGGCAGCGAGATAACAGGGACCTCGGACCCGCTGGGACTGCGAGCCCACGTCGTCGGCGACGATGCCGAGGCGGAGTTCGAGGCGTGGGGCGAACTCGATTCAAAGATGACCTCACCACACCACTCACTGGATATCGACACGCCGCTGGGTGGCGCCGAGGTCGTCGCCTGGCGCCAGATGGAGTTCGAAGGTGAGTTCGACCTGCCCGATGGAACGGAGACGCTCTCGGGGTCGTGTTACTTCCAGCGCGTCTGTTTCGACATGCCACTCGTCCCCTGGAAGTGGATCTGGGCCATCTTCCCCGACGGGACCTCCTTTTCGGCGTTGGTTCCGTTTCTGGGCCCGCAGCTGTTCCGGCGGGGCTACGAATTCTTCGACTCACGCAGGCTCGAACGGCTGACGATTCCGCTCAGACAGGCCGGATTCTGGCACTGGGGCTCCGGTGAGGACCACGTCGAGTTCGACAGAATCAGCATCGAGCCACTCCTCGAGAGCGGCGAGCACCCGGACTTCGACGTTCGCGTCGAGAACGATGCCGGCGATTACGTGACCTTCGTCGCACAGACCTACGGCCACGCGCGAAACTGGCTCGACCGCGACAGACTCGGTGGGCGGGTGTCGGCACACTGGAGCTACAACGAGTTCATGTTCCGCATGGCCGGCCTCGCCGGACGTGTGGGCGACAGACGCATCGACGAAGCATCGATGGGCACCGGATTCGGAACGCTGGAATACAGCACCGGCCTGGGTCTGTGAGCGACAGGTGCTCTCCTTCGGGGTTCTGAGCCGGGCGTCCGCTACGCATTGTTCGTCGTCGGTGATGGGATTGTGAACTACGGTCGGAGCGAAGCTCCTCCCTGATTCAAATCTCTATCTGGCTTTCGCTCCTCACGTTCGTTCGCGGTTACACCGCTCACGGTTCCGAGACGGTCGCTTCGCTCCCGTCTCGCTTTCGGAGCAGAAAGCCGGTGGAGGGATGTGAACATCATCTTCATAATCTCTTGTATCAATTTTAAGTTATCGGCATGACCGAAACGAGAGCCAAAGTCGAGTCCCTGCGTGAACGCATACAGGACTCCAGCGATATCTGCGAAGAGGACCGTGAGGCCCTCCTCGCGTTCAGTGATAGACTCTATCTGCTCAAATCGGAGTATACCGACTACCGACACGAGAAGCTGCTCCGTCACTGCACCCGAATAGCCGAGCAGGTCGGTGATCTCGCAGCGGCCCGCGAGAACCGCAACGCTGCCGAGGACATCGTTCGGTGGATTAACCAGACCTACGACAACGAATACACGAACCACGACTACCGGACGGCCCTCCGAATTTTCGGCCGTCGGACGACCGACTGCGACGGCACGCCTGAAAGCATCGATTGGGTTCCATCGGGAACATCGAACAGCCACGACCCGGTTCCCGATCCGGCAGAGATGCTGAAATGGGAAGAAGACGTGATTCCGATGACCGACGAAGCACGAAACTCCCGCGACGCCGCGCTCATAACGGTCGCCTTCGATGCAGGTGCTCGAAGCGGTGAACTGCAATCGCTCACCGTCGGAGACATTTCCGACGCGAAGCACGGCCTCCGTATCTTCGTGGACGGAAAAAAGGGACAGCGATCGGTTACACTGATCCCCAGCGTCCCCTACCTGCAGCGGTGGCTGAATGACCATCCCGGTAGTGACGACCCCGATGCGCCGCTCTGGTCGAAGCTCAGCGAGCCCGAAGAACTCACCTATCGACGGTTCCGGGCGATCTTCGACGATGTCGCGAAGCGAGCCGGCGTAACGAAGCCCGTCACGCCGACGAACTTCAGAAAGTCGAATGCCTCGTACCTCGCCGAGAAGGGGATGAACCAAGCCTACATCGAGGATCGCCAAGGACGAAAGCGAGGAAGTGATGCGACCGCCCACTATGTGGCTCGTTTCGGCGGCGAAGCCGAGAACGAGTACGCGCGAATGCAGGGCGTCGATATCGAAGAGGAAGAGCCCGAACCCCTCGGGCCAGTCAGCTGTCCACGGTGTGGTAAAGACACCCCGCGTCACGAGCCGACCTGCGTCTGGTGTAATCAGGCTCTCGACCACGCTGGAGTGCAGGCACTCGAAGACGAGGAAAGAGAAGTTCGGGACGCACTCTTCCGGTTTGCTCAAGAGAAGCCGGAGCTGATCCAGGACCTCCAGCGTGCCCGTGACTTCACGGACCTGATCGAAAACAACCCCGACCTCTTCGGAGACGCGCAGTCCTTTGCCGAAGCGCTGTCTGAAAATTAGCATCGAATCAGCTCGATTCGAGCTTGATCCGATTCAGTTGTTCTTGGACCTCTTCGACGCTGTCGACCTCGTCACAGTTAGCTAGCAGGGCGAGGGCGTAGGCGCGAGCCTCGTCGTTCCCGCACGCGAGAACTCTGCTAAGCATGTCACTGTTTTCGCGGACGAACTCACGCATCTCGTCCGTCGCACTCACCGCTGTTTCTCCAGAGCTTGCAGGACGCTGAGAGCGTGCCCTAGATACATCTGCCAATACTCAATCAGCGACTTGATCTCCGTGCGGGTGAGCGGCTCGCAGATCGTGCCCTGATAGTTCCTGCGGTCCTCCTGTATTTTTGCGATGAGCGCTAGCGAGTCTTCGGCCTGGGCCATGGCATCCCGATAGAGCTCTTGTTCAGAGGCTCGGGAGCCGGCTGCAAGGTCATAATCGATGCTGTCGCCGCAGATGTTGGTACTGTTTTCCATTGAGTCGAATGGCCGATGGGTGGCCAGTCCGACCGGGCGGAATAGATTGGTAGGCAATATCCGACGAAGCCGCCGGAACTGTTTTGTCGCTCCCCGATGGATGACTTAGTACAGGATCTGATCTATTCGGTCCGATCCATTCCTTCACACGCCGGCAACCGGTGTCCTTGGCCGGGATGGTTGCGGGCGTGGAACTGTACAGTGTCATAGTCGCTTCTCTACTCCGTACTCTCGACTGTTTCGTCGGGGTCGTACTGCGTGACCATCTTCTGGAGTAGCGAATCGTATGATTCGCCGCCTCGCTTCTGATCTTTCACCAGGCGACGCGTCGTGCGCGAACATGGGATCCGCGACTCTGTTGCCTTCGTCATCTCCTGTTCGATTACCACCACACACCATACCGATAAAGCTATTTCGGGTGTGAGTGTTGTATATTGTAGGCGGAAACCGACGAACTATGGATGAAGAAAACAGCCCGAGTGACGAGATCGAGGAATTCTCGAAGGACCATTCCATCTTCAATAGAGAGCAGAGTCTACCAAAGCGTCCGAGAGGAATACTCACACATGCAGATAGAGAGTATTTTTACGGACTACGCGAATACGCCCACGCCCAGTCCGAATCTAATCGGAAACGGGACATACGAGAGCGAGTTGTCAATGCCTTCCAGGACTACATCATCTTGTATAGACTCTTAGGCTCGGAAGAACGGGCGAATATATTCGAGGAGGGACTGGGTGAGTACTATCAGAACAATGCAATCCCTGCGATGATCGCATTTCTATATCTCGGGTTAGAGCAAGATAGCAGCCGGTTTGCAGAATTCATTGAGCAGGGTGTACTGATTGGCGCAAATGCTGAGCAATCAAACCGTTCGGAAGGTGAAGCAACCAACGTTGATGTCTCGATAGATATCGAATACGACCCCGATCTGAAGAAGCTTCAGGACAAACTCAGAAAAAACCCGAATCAGCTTGCTCCCTCTGAGATTGGAGTTCTCGCACGAGCAGGATTGTTGGATTCAGAGGATCTTGGACAGTTGAGAAAACCAGAAAAGCCGGATAATCTATCTCCAAATATTGATTTGAAAATTCCTTTCCGCGATATTGATTGAGGAAGATCTTTCTAAATCTACAACGGATGGAAACTGGGAGTCGATTCGAAATTGCGACTTTCAAAAAATTTGACGTTTGGTTTGCTGCTCTGTTCTTTACTTTCACCCTGGTATTCATAGAGTGATAAGGGAGTAGCTCGATCTGGTAAAATGCGCATGAATACAATACCAGATGGACTCTTAGCAGTTGACATTGAGACCGCAAGCCCACACAAAGAGCCAGGCCGAGATAACTTCCAAGATACATCCTATTTCGAACTCGTGGCTGTAGGACTCGGGCATCAGGCCGCCCCAGGCGAGACTGTAGAAACGGATGTACTATTCAGAGATGGAGGGTGGGACGACGAATCAACAAGCGATCTCCTCCAGCGCGTCGATGCTTGGTGTCGCGAGCGAGATGCAGACGGCATCCTCACACACAATGGGGAACGCTTCGATGAGATTCATCTGAAGGGATGGGCGCAACAAGTAACCGAACAGAGCCACTGGCCGGAAGCACACGAACGAATCAATTCTCTACTTTCTACTCAGATTGACCTGAACCCACTGGCAGTCGAAAGATACCAGCACCGTCTCGAATCTTGGCGAGATTCGGTCAAGCTCGAAGATGTTTGCGACTGGGAAGATGTCCCCGTGCCTGAGACGCATTATGATGACTACGCCATAGGAAAGCTATCACAGCATGAGGCGATTGATGAACCATACGTAACTAATGTTCATATCGGAGAGGTACTCGGTGAAGCATATGTCCAACACAAAATTCGGGACACAACCGAGACACAACAGTTTCAAGAGCTTGAACGTCTCCTCCAGCATTACACGGAAGCCGATATTGAGCCACTTTTTAAATTAGCGCGTCGGTTCAGTGGTGGTCAATAACTTCTCTCCGGAGAAATCAGAGCATAATGACTGACCAACAAGATATTCTGGTAATGGGCGATAATCATGGTGATGTAGACTCATTGGACCAGGTTATAGCAGACACCCAAGGTGAGCAGTTTGATTTTATCATCCACGTAGGAGATCTCACGAACACTTGGTTTGACGGAATAGAGACAGGAGTCGAACAATTACAATCCGTGGAGTCACGCTTGGTGGATTTAGCTGAACGGGCCAATGAAGATCTCCTCTACATCTATGGGAATCGAGACCACACGAGGGGGCCTGAATCAGAATATGTTTACGAGCGGTATGAACTAGATGTTGGAACCCATATACCAATAGACGGAGGCATAACTATCTCAGGGCAGAGATTCACCCAAGACCCGGAACTCGTGAGCGAGGACGATATTCTTGTGACTCACGGCGAGTGCGTGCCGATGCTGGATCACTTCGACGGACGAGCATACTTCTCGGGTCATGAACACACTGGTCGATACAAGGGCCCATGTCTCAATTCGGCCTTCCTCTATCGAACGGACGACCATGGGGGCGAACCGTTGATAGGAGGCTACTTTGTCGTGACTGTCGACGATGAACCACCCTTTGAGGTTGATTTTCGCAATCTCGCCCGGCTACAAAAGATAATGTGCCCCAAGCATTACGGGAGAGGGGTTCTATTTGCGCCAGATTTCCATGACTGTCAATTCTGCTATGACGGTGAACTACAACTTATGAAAGAGATGGCACAGTCTGCTTTCTACGGCATTACTCATCAAAACGAGCAAGATGCTGTCTCGGAAGACACATTAATAGAATATGCTGTTGGTCTGTATGAAAATTCACCTAGTGGTTTTGAAGACAAATTCACCCAATACGTGAATGAGCTGGGTCAGCATCCACTGGACCCTCTCCGTCGAGATGATGAGGACCGATTAGTCCGACCTACGGACTAACTTCTTCTAACAGATATGATGGGGGTAAAGACTCACATAAACAGCTGACACTATTTTGTTGGCATTTCTATTGCCAACCCCGTCACGTGTTCTCCGTTACCTCACGGAACCGGTCAGAGTATTCGCCGCGTCGTGTCGCATTGTCCGTTTTGAATCCCCTGAACCGTACCGTCGGAGGGTCCCTGTACTCCTCTCGAAGCTCGTACCAGTAACGGTTGTCCCCTTGATACAGGCAGAGAACCCAGTCTTCCTGCTTGGCGGGCTTCGTTGGAAGCTTCGCCGCACGAAAAGGACGCCTCTGGAATTGTTCTACCACAATGTTTTCCAGCCTTCGCGCGTCCTCAGGCGCGAAGAAAAGATATTTGCCGTGGTCGGATTCATCTGCCTCGCTTTCTGGCACATCGTGGTCTACGTCCTGATTGCCATTCCGATAGTATACCCATCCGCCATTTGTTATCCTCTGAATTTGATCTGGCAGACTCTCCAACGAACGTAACGAGTCGGGTCGAATCGCCTTGCGATGCTCGATGCAGTCTGAGACGTACGCGAGTGCTCTTTCACGGTACTCATCGCTCGGCTCTTTAGGTGGGTTGTCGACAAATTTTGTCAGCCGGTCGAACACATCTTCTGAGAGCGAGTCCTCTAATGTGGTCTTGAGTGCTTGCAGTCCTTGGTCGCTCGCCACCTTGGGCTGAGCGTGCAGATCGTCCACACCGGTAGGGGGCTCGGGTACTTTAACCATATATACAAAATACTCCGAGCTATCATTATTCTTGATACTTAAGCGTTTCAGATAGTAGACGTCCGATTCACCAGAACCGAAAAATAACCGCGTGCGTTTATTGACCCAACTAAGAGAAATCATTCGGACTCATAGCCAATTGACTTTATTTAATCCCCGTTCCTTTACAAATCCGAAAGATAGTTTTTATCGGCTACCTGTTGAAATGCTCCATAATGAATGACAGTAGTAAGACATCAGAAGCCGACAGGACTAGCCAAAGAAAAATCACATTGACAGATGCATACTTATTGGGGAGTAATCTCGATTACCTGAGGCTCGCTGGTGCCAATCAATGGGATATCGGTGGCCTGGAGCCAGAACTAGGTGGAGGATATATATTGAACGCTTTGCGGGAGTGTATTGATGTTCTTTCCGAGACAGACATTGATGCTCCTGTTGTCGATGAGATGGCAGAGTTTGGGGAGAAACTTTCAGAGGAATACAAGGCCAATTCGAATATCAATTCAGAGGATGGAAGGTTATTAGAGCAAAAAGCGAATACTTGGTTTGACAGTCTAATATCAGAACTTCGAAAAGAAAAAAGAATTGCTGTTAGAGAGCATGGGCTATTTGACGTCGAACGTGTACTGCGCCACCCCGAAGATTTATTTCGTGAAGAAACTTGGAATTGGCTTTCAGAGAGATGTCAGGATGATATTAGCCAAGCGTGTCGGTGCTTGGCTGTAGAATGCACGACTGCATCAGTTATGATTGCTTTGCGAGCAGTGGAGGACCGTCTAAGGATATGGTATGAAGCCAAATCCGAAAAAGAGCTTAATCGGGGTCCGTGGGGAACGGTCTTGGGCAATCTCTCAGAGGAATATAAACACGACAGTGACCGCCCTGCCGTGCTTACCGACTTATCTTATTTAAAGGATAGACGGAACGAAGTGTCACACCCGCAAGAATCACCTAATTGGTCAGAGGCTGAAGAAACAATATATAGGGTGAGAGGGACTATTGAACGTATTTATCAAGAACAGGAATAATCATAATTCTATTACACTTCTTCACCCGGGCTCGTGTGCATTGAGAGTATACTTACTGTATTTTGGAGGTGAGCAAGGGCTCCTACTAAGCACATGAGATCAGACTAAGCAGAAGTCATAAGCGTTGGCGCACATAAAATCTGTTATGAAAGTAGTTAATGACTTTAAATTAGCAATACGGCGACCTAATGGTGATATCCAGGAGATTGAAGTAGGTCAGGCAGTTCATCCCGACTCTGTCGAGAGTGTTATCATACCATTTAGCGCTCCGTGGAGCAGTAGTGGTCCCGAAGTCAGAGAGGTTCCACTCCAAGAGGTTGCCGGACAAGAAAGGCCCATGGGACAAGAGACCATTTATAATGGAATTGTTGAAGAAGATGTACCAAATGCCAGACAAACTTTTAAAATCATAGCAGAACTCTCGGAATACCCTTCAGGAAGTATGACATTGTATCAGCTTCGGCACACAGAGCAAGTCAGCTATGCGGATATCAGTGACCTGGTTGGATATAGCCAAATCAATTTATAATATCCTAAATACTTATAGACTGAAACTGTGAAAACAATGCGTTGTATTGATGAGTCGGTCAGTCACTCGACCTTCTCCACTGTTTGTATGAGTTAGAGGTCCAGCGCATACCCGAGTCACAGCAAGTGTCGATGGTTTTCAGGGTGGCGATGTTTGCTCTATCTGTTCTTGGAGGACACTGAGAAATTCCGGGTTGTAACCCTCATCGACGTGGTTCACATTCCATAATCCTGAATCGCGAATTTTCTCGCTTCGGCTGTATTGCCCTAACCATTGTTCTCGTTCATCAATCGGCGTACACTGGTGATTGCTCAGGAGGGCAATCACATTCTGTTCCAAGTAGGCGCGGTCGCTATCCGGTCCAGGTTCATCATCTACTTTGACCCAAAGGAAAGGCAGATCTCGAATGTAGTCGCTCACTCTCCGCTCCAACTCTAATTCTGTAAGGCGTTGATCCCGCCCTGCGCTTGACCCTACTCCCCAATCTGAATGCTCACCGTGGAGACCATCGCGCTCAATAATTGCTTCACCAATCCGCTTTCTAAAGACTGACCCGCGGTGATTTCCTCCACCTTCGTAGGTACCACGCTGGGCTCCTCGATGGGTCCGAAGTCTGTCCCAAAGAGCTGTCTGTGACCCTTGCGAAACCGCGTGGGTCCCTACCCGTGTTAACCGTAGTTGCTGACCTCGATATTCGTCTGGTGCGAAAAAGAAATAGATTCCCCGATTGGGCCAGTCCATATAGCCAGTACACTCTCCAAGTCGTTGCTTGCCACCGACCTGCTCTTCGAGTTCTGAGAGGAGAGCATAGAATCGGTCGATATCATCTGCTCTTATCATAGTCGCTCCTTGTACCATGCCTGCTTCTCTCCAATAGCTAAACCTTCGGTAGGTATCTCTATGGTGACTCCTGCGGATTCGATTAGCGGGAGAAGTTCATCGTAGTAGTCCTTGCCCGCGTGGAGGACCAGCGTAACATCCTCAAAGAGCAATCCCTGCCCATCTAGTTGCTTGGCCACCCTCTCAGCCCACTCACGCTTCTTCGCCACTCTTGCACCACTGAGTGTCTCGTCGTAAGGTTCGATAGGGTCTGCGTCAGGATTGATGAGGCCGTGTTTGGCTGAAAGAACCCACCACTCGTCGTGGTTTTGCTCTGCGTAGTCTCGCATCTTCTCGAAATAAGGAGACGTGTAGAGATTTCGCGGAGCGTCGGGTTCGTCCCGCTTGGTCTTGACACAACTAACGAGGCCAATTTCTTGACTCATTCTATAATCTCCCACGTGATGACAGCCCCCTGTTGATGTACTGGATGCCGTAATCCGTCGAAGTGAGCCACATTTCTGGTTTCTACCTCGAAATCATACCAGTATTCCACATCAAGGCAGAATTTCTCCCCAATACTTTTCGCACTCATTCGTTCGTATGGCTCATCGGTCGGTTCGTAGTATAGCCCAAGTAACCCTCCATACTCCTCAAAGTCTGCATCGCGAACCTTTTGAGCGTCGGTCAGCAGTGTCGAAGTCGTTTGCTCGGGAAAGGGGCTAAATGCTTTGGCAAAGCTGTTCGGGTCGATATTTCCGTTGTCATATCGGAAGCGAAGGAGCTTCGCTTCGACCGGGATTTCTGTCACCCCGCTCTTGATGAAGAGGTCTACTCGCTGGTCGCCGTTAGGATATGTTCGCTCAGTCTCGATGGAGTAGTTAGTATTATTTTCTACAGCATTTCGGAGCATCTCGACTTGTCTCTCTTCTTCGAATGGGCCAAGCCCTGGTTGCCAGCGACTATGTTCTGCCTCTGAATCGATTTCAGGTATGGCTTCAGCCAAATCATCTGCGAGTGATTTTAGTAGTATGCTCGTTTTCATTCTTATAGGTCCAACTGATCCTCTAATTTAATTAGCAGATTTCTGGTTTGGTCCACTCTCATAAGAATTTGGTTAGCGCGTTATAGGATTATGTGCTTCCGGTACGTGCAGAAGTAGTGGCACTGCTGTGTTTACTGCTCTTGAAAATGGGCTGATACTCGGACTTCTCTTCATTGAACGCTATCCGAATCGCTTGGCTAATCGCGTCGGATTTACCGCCATCGGCTCTCAACCGAGGTCCGGTATCGCAATCCGACCACAGTGGTGTTGAAGAGCTTGATCGTGGTCGGGTCCAATTCTTCCCTGGCGTCGTCGAGGTTCTCCCGGGACTCGATTAGGTGAGTCAGAGCGGCATCGATAACATCGGAATTCGGGGGATCGTCAGTCGGACCAGCAGCAACAATCGCCGACGCCTGTTCGAGTAATCGTTGCCGTTCGTCGGTCAGCCGGATCGTCGTTCGCTTTGTCGAACCCATCGTACTCTCTTCTTCGTATCGGAGATCCTAGAGTGTTATCCCAAGAACGGCACATAATTGGTCGGGGTCCGAGGAGAAATCGCCTCCAGACATTCTTGCTTGGTAGCCATCCGGATCTTATTGCTCGCGGCCTACAAGGGGGAGTCGACCAATGTAACCGTCCAACATGGTACAATGGGGTTCGCGGCGACCCGGATGGTCGGATCGTTCCCCTTCGGCCGGGGCGTAGTAGTCCGGCTGCCTGCCGATAGTTCTCGAAACCGGGAAGCATTAGCCGGGTTACACGGCCCCGGCTAATTGCTTCCGGAGACCGGGAAGTACTATTCAGGTTACTCGGTCATTCGGTCTTGGAGACCGGCCATAGCGCTTCAACTGCCCCGCCAATTGTTCCCGGGGATTGGGACGCAGTAGTCCGGCTGCCCTGCCAATCGTTCCGGGGCGCCGGGAGTGGTGAGCTCTGGTTCTTAGTTCTGGTTTAAATACTAATGTATGCGACTACTTCCAAGACCGTTCGTCTCGGGTAACTCAAGGTAGAATTGGTGATAAATAGCCGATTCGCTCGACCGACCCGGCTTGTCTCACCCGACCATCGACGATAGAATGTATGCATATACCCGGGTCTTTGCTTCCCCGGAACGTGCATACATCGAGGATTGTGAATACATCTATGTCTGACCCCGGGCAGTCGTAGCTTGATCACCGTTATAGAGGAGTTGGTCCAACCTCAACTCCAGCGGGGAGGAAGGCGGGCGTCTAGAAGCCTACCACGCCAACCAATTTCCGCAAGTCGAACACAACCTATTTTGCCAAGAAAGGGAAGAGCGAATCGTTCATCAACGACCGACAGGACCGGGCGCGAGGAAGTAAGGTGGCCCCTCACTACGTGGCGAGGTTCGGCGGTCATACTCGACGAGATACCTAACTATGCGTCTGCCTTTCCCGATTGAAAGGTTGGGATTGAATCTGAGGAGAGTAACAATTATTGGTATGTATCCAGAGTTTACTAAAAAGGTGACGTTGCCCGCCAATTCGAAGTTCCGAGTAGCAAGCGTGTTTTCAGGAGCCGGAGGGCTCGACCTTGGTTTCGCCCTGCCCTCCATATTTCAAACTGTATTTCACCTCGATAATGATTCGACTGCGATCAGAACACTTCGGGAGAACAAGGAGGAATGGTTCGATGCAGAAGCGACCATCGTCAATCGGGACATCGTAGAGTTCGTAAAAGAACTCCAGGATGGGACGGCCGAGGCTAACCTTGATGTAGACCCTGACATACTCGTCGGTGGCCCACCTTGCCAGCCGTTCTCTGCCGCCGCCCGCAGAACGGGGGGTACAAACGGTACAGAGAGTGAGGAGGGACGATTGTTTCTGGCCTACTGCGATTTACTTGAGGAGTGGGAACCCTCTGCGTTTCTCTTCGAGAACGTCTACGGAATAACCTCAAATGATGAGGATTGGGAACCGATCAAACAAGCCTTCGAAAATGCGGGTTACAAGGTGAAACCCAAAACTCTGGACACTGCCGATTATGGTGTTCCTCAACACCGGATAAGAACGTTCATAGTAGGAGTTAGAAAAGAATCGAACCGCGGATACCACTTTCCGAAGCCAACACATGGCCCAGAATCTGACGGGGGGCCTACGCTAAACACAGCCGGAGACGCGTTGTCAGGCCTCACAGTTGACGTGTGTGGTGATAAGTACTCGATGAATTCGAAACATGCCGACTTGTTGCCAGAAGTTCCTCCAGGCCTCAATTACAGCTTCTTCACTGAGAAGCTGGGCCATCCTAATCCAAGATTCGCTTGGAGGTCGAGGTTCTCGGACTTCCTCTACAAGGCGATTCCGAGTGAGCCGGTTAGAACATTAAAAGCTCAACCCGGGGGAGCAAATGGACCGTTCCATTGGGACAACAGACGTTTCACCGAGTCAGAATTGAAACGATTGCAGTCTTTCCCCGATAATTACCAGTTGGCTGGAAGCTACTCGAAGGTAGTTAGGCAGATTGGCAATTCAGTCCCGCCAAGGATGGCGTGCGTCCTCGCACGCAGTATGGCTGCGCAACTGTTTGACTGGATTCCGGAAATGGAGTGGGAAAGTCCCTTCCTTCCGTACCAGTCTCTGTCTGAACGGGCTGTTCCTGATCAACTTTCCGATAATGCCGAACTAAACTTCCGGAGCAGGAAGCGCACTCCGTTGAAGGTACGTACTCAGCGAGCTCAGAAGCGGCTCGGTGACCGAGCGGAGATTAATAAAGAGGTTGACCCAGAATGGATTACTCCTCGAGAGTATGAATTTGATTTGGGGGGCATAATTGAACTACTTGAGGAGGGATCATTTTATGAGGAGTTGCGAGAACGTCAGTATCTAGTAAATTCTCAGGTGGCCAATGGAACTCACTCGGTGGATATAACTGGTGTGAATGACACCTCCGGAGGAACGATTGAACTCAAGCTAGTATCCGACGAGGGTTATCTCTTACCTGCTATTGAGGCTGCTGAAATCAAAGTAGTAGCTGAGGGTGTCGAAGTGCCAGATTTATTCTCGATTTGGGCGGTTCTGATAGAGGACATCAGAGCACGTACTGATTATGAGCAACTAATGAGTGTTGTCGGGCACTATTCTTGTGCCCCTAGCAATTTCTCAACCCATATCTCGTTCAACGGGATATCTGCAAGCCCATTACGCCAGGTTGCAGAATTCTTCTCGAGCGAAAACCACTGCAATCGATACTTCACTATCAGTGAAATCGCGGATAGTGCGGGTATACCGCGGCCAGCGCTGGTAAATACATTGGAAAAACTGCGGGAACTGCGATACGATATCAGAACCCCCTCTACTCACTCTAACATTCAAAACTCTGAGTCTGGTGCCCCAGAGGTTCTCTGTACATATCCATTCCCGAACTTGGTTTCCGCCTCACCATTCGATATGGGTGCCGAGTTGACAGAAATTCGAACTCACATTCAGGAGGACGTACTAACCGGAAAAATGCCCACCACATCGGAGTAAACCAAATGTCGCGTATCTCGCTGACGAGATCGCTCGTCTCGTTCGTCAGTATCCTGCAGGTCACGCAGGGATTCTCTCCTCCGGACGGGGACCACTTCTCCCACGACCCAGCATAGGACACTCTGTTGACGCACTGATGTGTCTGGGCTGCTTGCTACCTCTGAATCCCTATCCGTCGAACCCGTAGGGGATCAGGCATCGGCTGTCGTCGAAGGCTTCCCTGAACATCGGCTTCTCCACGAAAGTCTTGCTTCGGGCGTTGATTTGCGTCGGCACGTCGTCGTGGTCCTCAGCCCATTCGCGGATGAACCCCACTCGAGCATATCACACTTCTCGGGAGGGTTGTTCTGGACCACGACGAAGTCTTCACAGGGAGCGATGTTGTGCCACTTCGGGATCTTGATCCCAGGAGGGAACTGGGCACATTTCAACTGGAGGAATAATTTCAACTACTTAGGTTAATCACGATTAGAAGATATCTGCTTACGATCGAATCCGCCGGCTACTCGTTCGACGTTGTGGAAATGTTCTGAATCCCGAAGCGATTCGAGCAACCCAATTAGTTCCCTGGCGGCAGCTCTTTCGAACCTAACTCCCAGCTCTAGATTTGAAAGAAAGCCTTGCCCGGTTACGTTTGCAGTTCCGAGATAAGCCTCCTCCTGATCAGTAGCCACGACCTTGGCATGGAAAGTTGACCAGCTCTCATCGTTGATATATTCATATAGTCTGACGTTGTTACCACAAGGAGAATCTAGCAAATGGTGGGTGAATTCCCGGTTGAATTCTCCATCTTGCCCACCATAGGTGAGATATCGCGTTACTAGAGATATCGAACTGCCACGGTCGACTGCTGACAACAATGCAGGTCGCAACCGCTCAAAAGCTTCAGCAGAAAGAAATGGGCTAACAATCCAGACGTGCGAAGATGCATTCTTGATTATGTCTAATACGCCTGTGAGTAGGTCATTGAAGCCGTCTGTGGAAAGTGCATCATCGTCAGGAAAGGTTGCTAACAAATCGACAGGGGGTGAGATCTCCTGGCGCTGCTGGAGCAGCTCCGCGGTGTAACCTATTGTCGGGAGGGCACGAGTTCGTGTACGAACTGCATCTGAACCAATGTATCTGTGATAACGGAGGTGATCGAGCAACTGTTCTAGTTCATGATTAGGAGCCTTGATTTCGACTTCGGCGCGCAGGCCATCGACGCTTACATTCGTATTTTGCTGTTGAAGATATCGGAGAGTGGTTCCAACGACTTCGTAGTCGTATGATCCAGAGAGATTCAGAAATGCTGACGCCGTTTCAACAAGCAGCTCTCTATCCATCGGTCCGCCATAATCAACCATATTAAATAGAGAGATAGCCGTCTATTTCTTCTCCGTCGCCCCCAGGTTTCCCTTCGTCAAACGGACCTCCGAAGAGAGTTGCCCGTCCGAGGTTGTGATTCGTATTATCTGTCGACATTGCTGGTAGGTAGAGACAATGCTCACAAGCCCCATTTTCGTCCGCATAGCAGACCCGATCGAGAGGGCAGGTTATCTGCTCCTGAAGTTGCGTATGGAACTGATCAAACCGTTCTTCAAACAGCGATAGCACAGTCCCGAGGGCTTGATCTGTGTCTGGACGTTTGTAGACGAGGAATGAAAGCGTATGCGGCATAAGCCGCTCAACCAAGCTTTCACGTTGATGTCCCGATAGGCTCCCCATCGTGTTCATAAATACGTGAGCATAGGTGTTGATCAATGAATAGATATGCCGAGAAATACATTGTCGCTCATTAGTCAGTAAGTGAGTGCCATCTCGGTCATCCACTAAGCTATCATATCGACCGGGAGCTGCTATACGATCGACGAACCACATTCGAGCATCGTCGGGACTCGGACGATTTGCATCCGTGATGACGTTGTTTTCGACCAGCCAGTCTAATACGAGTTCAGGATCTAATTTGACCAATACACCTTCCGCTCTCATTTCTTGGGCGTAGAACGTTGGGAACGGATCACTCTGTGTCGTGAATGTGTTGAGCTGTAGGTCAACTTGCTCGGAGTCGGAGGTATTGGCCCCGTCAGGATTGTCATTCTGAGCAGGACTTGCCTCAGTGTCAACAGCATCTCTTACATTTTGGGGTTCAGATTTGACACGTGTGTACCCATAAGTGACCGTTGTCAGTGGGATATCTTCGATCAAGTGAAGCTGCTCGATGTTGAGTGAGTTGAGAATTTCACGGTATGACGCTAATGTCGACTCTGTGAGGTGGGTATTCTCCGGAGATTCGATTAGTTCCTGAACCGAATTCGCTGTATAGTCACCTGTCGGCTGATATTCCTCATTTTTGGTCAGACTCAGAAATTCATAGCATTCCTGTGTAAGACTGGCTTTTTGTTGATCATCGAAACCGGACCTGTTTTCTAGCCAATCCTTGATATGCCTGCGATGTTCTTCTCTATCTGGGAGGAGTGCCGTTTTTGCTTGCTCTCGTGCGCGGCGTTCCTCATCCTCATCAGCCAACATGAATTCTTCAGTGCCGCCTAAGAGTTCGGCCGCTTTTTGCTTGATCTCGCTCTCAGTCGGATATTGAATATCTGTCGCAAGTACATAGTCACTGATGACCTTCGCACGATACCGGGTTCGATCAATATTCTCTAGTCCTTCCTGAGCATTAACAAAGTCCTCAGACTGAGGGTAGAAAACGCTCGAGTCAGTGTGGTTCGTGACCATCAGGTCATCATTGTCGCATGACGGGTCTGGGCAGCTCACATCAGTTGCCATAAACGGTATCGACTCCGAACAGCCCGGGTGGACACAGTGCCATTCCCAGCTAGACATCCGGGTCGTGGGACGATCCAGTTCCATATTGAGTTCTGTCCCATCATGTGTGTGTGTCGGGGCCCAGAGTTGGTCTATTGCTCCACATTCACAGATCGCGACGAATGGGAGCTGATCTGTGACCGATAATCTCTTATTACAATTATCACATGAAAAGAGGCTATCAGTGTCTAGACTTGCAATTTCACGCTCATCATTGTAATCAAATCGAAGAAACATACCACACTGGGAACACTCAAATGTTCTTGGATAGGTATGGTAGATAGCACCTCCAGGAACAACGATATCAACGTCATTGTAGAGATCGATGTCGAGTAACTCTTCTGAATTTGGCCATCTGTAGAGATGCTCCTTTACCCGCCCTATGAGGAAGTCTTCTGGAGCTTCGAGTTCAACATACTGTCCGGCCTCCGTTCGCCGGTCCACACTCCTGATTCGTCCACTTGCCTGAATTTGTGCGTGGTTCAGCGTATTTCCCGGAAGAAACTCATACTGGAATTTAGACAGAGAGCGGTCCATGTCTTCAACCATTATTGCCCACCTCGTACGAGTGCGTCGAGGAAATCATTTGTGTCGTCGAACGGTCGAACAGACCCTTGATCACCGATGTCCCGTAGGTTACGCATGGGCCCTTCATCCCGAGGAAATCCAGGAGTATTCATCTCACTTCCGAGTTCATTGTTCCAGATTGCCCACAGACGCCGTGTTTCCGATTCTAGGTATGTCCGAATATGATTAATAGAACGTGTTGCCGTATCAGTCCCGTAGAGCCGTTTAACCATCTCAATAGTCTTTTCTTTGGTGACATCCGGGTATTTCGAATCACGATGCATTATCTCATAGAAGTGATCTGCTGTCTGAACATTCAATCGCTCTTCTTCGCCATCGTCATTGAC
The DNA here is from genome assembly GCF_019599405.1 of Haloarcula salinisoli. NCBI lineage: Archaea > Methanobacteriati > Methanobacteriota > Halobacteria > Halobacteriales > Haloarculaceae > Haloarcula > Haloarcula salinisoli. The sequence continues at coordinate 1,650,141 of NZ_RKLQ01000001.1, forward strand.
GTACATTGATCGCTCTCCATCAGTCGAATCCCAGTAGTATTTTGGACGGTAGTATTGCAGGAGGATACTCTTGAGAATTCCTGGGAAGGTCTGCTCTGCACCAAATTTGGCCCATCGGTCGATTGCAACCGGCTCAACCGAGCGATCAAGATGCTCATGGAGTGTCTCAAAGTACTTGTATCGATGGCGGTCTCGCTGATCAAACGGTCTGAAAAAGTCGATAACAAATCCGGGGGTCCCACTGGAGCGTCCGACACGAGAAGATGCTTGAATATACTGGAAAGTTTGTGATGGATACCCAAAGAAGACCATGAAATTAAATCTGGGATTATCGATACCGTGACCAACAAATGACGTACACGGGATAGTGTCAGTCCGGTTTTCGAATTCTTCAGGAGGATCAAGGAGCGTATCAAGTACTCCTGTCCCCTGTGTATCAGCGGTCAATTGTTGGATATTGAGAGGTCGATTGTAGCCCTCTGAAGCCATTTCATCGGCAATTTGCTTTCCGATGCTATTCCGATATGTGTCCTTCTCGCGCTTATTTGTGAAGTAGACAAGAGACGTTTCATACTTATCCAGAATATCGGTCTGAGTTTCTGCATCAAATGAGTCTGCCCAATCCGCTTCGTTAACAAGATTATTGATTTTAGATTCTACGATCTCGGATTTGGACGTTCCTGAACGGAGACTATACGACGTTTTTATTATATCTCGAACCACCTCTCCTGGAGTCGCGTCCTGGTAGTCCCGAATATTCTCGTGGTACTGCTTAATAAAGTCAAGAACAGCATAGAGGTGGGTTCGATTGTTCGGTGTGACGCCACCAAACTCTCGCTCGACTTCGCTTTCGCTAAGCTCACCGTAGTACGTTTCTCGAAGTTCAGGTCCGTCCTGAGGAAAGCGAACTGCGTCCTTCTGGAATAGATTTTGAATCTGGCGTTTGTATTTAGAGATTGTCGCTGTTGAGGTGAGAACTTTCGGCTCAACCCCACCCTCAATGCTTGGCTCATCTTGGTCTTGCCAAGCACTGGCCAGCTTACAGAATTCCAAGTATGCTGTTTCGTAGTGGCCGGCAAATGTTCCAAGTTCTTCATTCAACAGATGCACCTCGTCAATGAGGTGGAGAGACGGAATAGGATCAAAATATAGGGCATCCCGGTCGGCCCTTGTTCCAGGATCTAACTCCGACAGATTGTCCGACTCTTCACAGATATCCTTTTCTGGACATCGATCACTATAACCTGGCCCGTGAACAGAACACTGGGAAGTCATATTGCCGAAAATATTCGCAAACCGGGGCTGGAATCCCATGACAGAGACCTTATCAAGAGATCCAAGCAGAACTGATGGTAGATAGCGATACACGTCATGATCGACGACATAAAGCGGGAGACGCCCAACACAATCATCCCCGGTACAGAAGTGTTCTACTAGATTTCTTGCTTCGTCAAACTCAACTCTGACCTCAGAGTTACATAGAGGGCAGGCTGACACAACCTGACAATCATTTCTCACAGCCTGCTGCCGAGATAAATATAGTTTTCTTTTGTCCTCACCGATAGAATTGGGTGTATCTTGACCCCCGACGAAGAACCCGAGGGAGAACTCATCCCCGATTCCATTCAATCCAAACTCTTCAGAATCTGGTTCGCCGTCCGCTCGGCGGAACTCTTCTGCAACCAGGAGAGCCTTTAGGAACCGAGATTTCTGCTGAGACGAAAGTAATCTAAGGGGGAATCGGATCCAAGCGGAGACACCACGGTCCTTTCCTCGAATACGGTCAAAGAATAGCGTAGTAAGGACAATTCCGAGATATGCCTCTGTTTTCCCACCCCCAGTTGGGAACCATAGTACATCAGCATCATCGCTGAAGTCTGTTTCGTACTTATTTCGACGGTCTGCAGGATCACGAGCGACAATATCAGGTAGATTAGAAACAATATAAACGAGTTGAAAGAGCCGCCAACCATCGAATCCTTCATCGGTTGCGAGTTCACTATGGACTCGATGGTTTACTCGATTCATTAACTGGAATGCCCTTTTCGCTTCGTCATCATCAGCCAACATCTCAATACCGGCCTCAAAGCGATCGATCTCTACGTCACGGAATGCCTCGGCGTCGTCTTCAAATGCTCTAACTTCTTGAGGGGAATGGGTTTCCTCGAATTCTGCTTTCCGAGTCCCTGTCCAATCATTGTGATAGCTTCGCATCCCGCGGGCAATCGATCGGAGCGCCTCGATCGTCCCGTTGCCGGTAGTGCCAGCTAACGTCAAGAAGCGAGTATCATGTGTGTCCCTGAAATCGAATTCATAGACACTCGCTGTAGGGACAGCCGTCGTTTGGAGTTTGAACCATCCAGTCGGCGCCTCTATGTCACTATCCAACTCTGACGATTTCTCAATAGCCTGGTTACCCACAGAACAGTTGTGACCCTTCGCCCAGACCTCCTGACTAAACCGGTAATCTTCCGGGACTAGATCAAGTTCGTACGCTGCTACTGGGCCAGCGACTTCGATGACTGGGTTAAATACACACTCCTCTTTGGGTTCGCGTGCATCTGCATTAGGATCCCAGATCAATTCGGGCGTTCCCTCGCCTCTATGTGGGATGCTGAATCGATCTCCAAATGAGTTGAGTTCCAACCGTAGCCGAAGTTGATCCTCGGATTTCTCTGCTGTGAACTCGATCGGCCACGTGAGATTGCCGATTGGATGGTGCCGCAGTCGGTCTACTGCATCCTGATAACCGGATTCGGTGAGATTGTGTAACTCTAAATCACTCTCCTTAGGATCTAAGGTCGTGGTTGTCGGCTGTGTAATCCTACTCGCCTTCTCAAGCGCATCTTCAAGTTCAGCATGTAATTGTTGAGTTATTTGGGCTGCATCAGCTTGAAGCGATTCGAGACTGATTTCAGTCTCAAATGCAACATCTACCCGTCGGTAGAACGGGTCATCAAACGCATACGAATTCGCACTGCTGTTCTGCCGTTCGGCTGTATCGTCGCCCTCTTCCTCCGTTGCTGTTAGGTCTCGATATTCAGAGTAGGTCGGATAGGTCTGATAGTAGACTTCAAATTCAAGTAAGATCGGGTACTGCGTGGCAATGGGCTGGAAATCGAGTCCGATGGAATTCGGCTTTATTTCTGCACTCTTCGTAGATTCTTCGTCGTCACTCGGAGGAGTGAGGTTCGAGATATAGTAAGCCCGCTTGGGTTCCTCGGAGACGCAATATGGTTGATGATGGCCCCGAACTTGCTGCAGTGTCCGTTCTGCTAATGCAGTCCCAATCGATCGTTCAGCCGTGTTCCCGCCTTTAAAGTTTGACATTATATTTTATGTTTAATCGCTTGTTGACTCAGTAGTCTGTTGGTTCCCACTTTGGTTAGAAGACGTTTCTAGTTGATCAATGCCTTTGACCGTAAGCCGTTTAGTATCTTCGCGGATTCGCCGCCGAGTTACCTCATCATAATATTGGGACTGTGAGCTATCCGTTGTTGCGTCTAACTCATGCTCAATAAGCGGTCGAATTCGTCGGCCAATCTTGTTGTGGCGGTCGCGAATCCGTTGCGCCGCTTCATTGACATCAGTGGCTAGGGTTTCGAACATACTGGCATCGACGCCAGGTCGGCACAGTTGATAGACTCGCTTGATATCCTCAGGATCATCAGGCGCGATTGTCTTTCCGTACCGCCAGAGAGTAATCGTGACCGGGGAGGTGATATCCGATCCCATTTCCTGTAGCTGTTGTTGAAATTCCTTGACTATCCAATTCTCTTGTTCTAAGGTTCGGTTTAGTTGGTCCCTCCAACCTTCAACAAGATCAGTGTCCTCACGAATCCTTTCGCGTTCTTGGGCATGATCAATGACAATATCATAGATGTCATCTGCGATATCGTCAATAAGAAGGATCGTATCGCCTCTTTCCAGACTCTTCGCCCGGGTTCGGACGATATCACCTTCAGCAGGGGAATATTTCGTAACCCGAGAGAGCGGCGTAAGCGTAATTCGCTCGTGGTCCTCCTCGAATGTGAGTTTCAGACGTTCTGACGGCTCCGATTCATCATCGCTGTCTGTATTAGCAGGGTTGTTAACGGCCGATTCGTCACTAGACTCCTCCGAATCATTGCCGGCACCCCACAAAGAAGAGCTACTCATCAACTGGCTTGCGTCACCCCCATTCGTAGAGTTGGACGCAACTGGGCCTACACTCGTCACTTCAGATTCTATGTCATCCAGATCGATGGGCTCTCCGTCCAAGCTACCGCCACCAACAGTGTGCTCTTGTTGGGATACAGACTCCCCAGCAAGAGCCCTAGCTCGATGAATAATAAACTGGTTCAGGATTTTGTGATGTACGAATGCAACAGTCTCACTCCTCGGGAACTCATAATGGTTCGAATCCCGAGGAGCCACCCCAGCGTAGACAGTTCGACTGTCTTTGACTGGATCTATGTCTGATTTCGTTGTTAAGACAATATTCTCGGATTCTCCGACCGTGAAATCCCGTTCCTCCGCCGCTAGGATGAACGCTTCCTGGACACGTTTATTGCTGAATACAAACCGCGTGGGATTGTCTTGTTCCCGTGCCCGCTCCACTGCATTCAAGAGATAGTTTTGAAGTGGTTGCTCGTCGTTCAGGGTTGCTTCTAACTGGGTAGCTGTCTCAGTGAAGTTACGGATTCGACCACCACCATGACTAATTTGTTCTGCGATTAGATTCAGACGGTCGACTTGCTGCGGAATGGAGTCAAAGTATCCGTGGGACTTGCTCACGCGATTCCAGTATTTTGGCTTGACTGGCAATTGGGTTAACCGGTTATATAATCCGCCAACAACTTTGGGGGCAATATTTCGTTCCTGTAGTTCGATTTTCTTAGCAGCGAACTGTCGATGGAGATGGTCTACTTCTTCAGCGATGATACTATAGTAATCGTATGAGACGTCACCCACAGCAAGAAGATTCTCAATAATCGCTAATTTTGTGTCCAGGTTGACGGGTATCGACTCTATCGGAGAAGACTCTAGGTGAGTCGGGCGTATCTGAATCTGCTCGTCAGAGTGAGTCCGAGCTAGGTCATATCCCATTCCGTAGCCATCGGAGTCCCCAATAAATGCAACCCGTCCTTTCCCTGCAGCCGCGAACAGCTCTACTAATTGCCGTGCATATGTATCATGCCAACGCGGCGCTCGCAGGTCGATGATTATCCCTGCTGGGAGGGGTGTCCCGGATTCAATATCGAAATTAAACTGGCTATTAGCGGTGAAAATCCCCCAGCGGTTTTCCATCTCTGATAAAGAATTCACCACATAACGGGGAACGGGATCACTTCCCTCCTTGTACGTCGGGTTTGTCGTATCCCGATAGTGGAACCGGTCAAAAACGGTTGTATACCCTTGGCGGGGAAAAAGAAGAACAGGGAAGTTGCCACCACCACGATTGGGATGCTCGTCAAAAGCAAGAGCTACTGCCAGTCCAACCGGAATTGAATTTGAAGGGAACGAAGTCTCGATCAGGATACTCTCTTCAGATTCGATGTTTCTGACTGCACGCTCTGTCACTGCAGCTTCCACAGGGGAGAGCGTAAACCGATCACCGTCGACTCGGATATTTCCAGCCTGAAAGCCAGCAAGAGCTCCGCGAGAATAGCACTCACTCGCAAGGGATCCAATATTTTCAGGATCCATTAATCCATGTTGACAAGGTATCGCTATTCATTAAGTACTTACCACTTATTCAATTCCAAATTACATAATGATTTGGATTGCACATCTATTCAATATTCTGTCAGGTGCAATCATATATCGGCCTTCTCTATCATAGTTAGTACCTCAGTCTATTGAGGAAATTCTGGCAGTTTTAATCACTTATTCAAACAAATCATATGGCTAGCATGTTGACGAGAGTCCCGGTTGAAGCCCATTCTTGTTGATGACCGCGTTCTACAGAAGATCTAAGCCCAGACACTCGTCGACTATATGAAGACAGGGGCCATCAAATAGCACTCGCGCACATTCAAGACTCGAATCCGTGGAGTTCTCGATGACCTTCGATCACCTGCTGATCCGGCACTTTGTCGAGGCTTTTGGGTTCTAACAGTTGATTCCCTGCAAGAGATGCAACTTCCTCAGGAAGTTCACGCTCCGACCATTCGTTCACGGTCACGGTTCTATCGTCGGTTAGGCTGAACCACCCCGAGTCGAACGCCCAATGGTGGAGTTTACAGAGTGCGATTCCGTTCCGTACATCGTCGTCGCCGCCTTCCGACTTCGGATAGATGTGAGCGGCTTCTACTTCCGGATGCCCTGTTGGAGTTCGTCGAGACTGACCACAAACCGCACACGTGTAGTCATACTGCTGCTTCACTTCACGAGCAAAGGTGGTCGATCTCACTCGACGTCTACTTTCGGTATACTCGGGATCGTTGTCGATTAATAAAGGTGAGTCCTCATCTGGGTCGCTCACTTCCTCAGCCATTTCCTGGTACTCCTCCCAACTTGCTACCCCGAGCTTCTGCAGTTCGAACTTGTAGACCATCCGCGAACCGTCGCTCACATACCTGTAATTTTGAACGTCGACGAGGCCCTCGTATTCGTACTCGTCGACCCCTTCCTCACTTGTGAACAGATAGATGGGACGCAACTCAGATTCCGCCTCGATGAGCGCTCCGTTCGCATAGTCTGATGATTGGTCCCCCTTTTCCTCCTTACCCTCACCTTCGTAGATCAGTGTTCCATCGTCACGGTGTTGATCGTCGTAGATTTCCCCCGCATTAGAATTCAGGATGATAAATTTCCCCTCATCGCGAGTGCGGGGCGTTATTCCTTTGAACTGAAACCCGAAGTTCGCGCTAAAAACGTCGTCTACCTCTTCTTGAGACAGCCTTTCACCAATTTCTAATGGCCAGGATAGTGCAAAATCCACCATTCAACATTTAAATTGTTTGGCGGATGTATAAAATTGGCCGCTGACGGATTCTCTTCGAGGATGGGTGATGCGACGATCACGGCAATCGGCTTCGCGATGTTCTACCTCGCGATACGCGCACAATCTTCAGAAAACCGTCGAAGAGACACTCGTCTTCGAGAGTACCGCGGGAATTGTTGGTTCAGTCTCTTGACGCTCTTCGGTTTCGTTCGGCGGTCACTCAAATCCATTTATAATACATCGATGTCGTGAGCGTTCTGGGTCCGCAGATTGTTACGCTCTCGTGGAGCTCGGTAAGGGGCGCACATCCTATCCGTGTCGGCCCAGGATGCTAGGTCGAGACTTCGCCTAAACACAGTCCGACGGTCAGCGCGGCGTCTCTACTGGCCCCCACGAGTACGCCCTCGCGCCGACGGCCCTGATGGGCTCGAATTTTGGGCATCCGCAAAAGGCGCACGCACCCTGAATTCGCTTGCGGTTCGTTGTGCTAAGGCGGAGTATTTTGATTTTGTGCCCTTAGGCACACCCCTAAGAGAGAATCAAACCCCCCGGGTTGATTTTCGACGCGAGACGGATCGCTCGCGCTCTCGCGATAGTCCGGGAAACTGTCGGGAATTGGTCAAGTCGGGCCGGAAGAGGCTATTCTAACCGGTAAATAGAGCGTATAGCCAGTGTTGCCACTCACTGGTCACCCGGCTATCCGGGGTTCAGGTACTGCCAGGCGTTAGCGAGACTACCGTCGCTAAATCGAATTCTCGCCATGCGGTACCGCTGGGCTGGGAGTCCTGCATCCTCCCAGATCTCGAAGCCCTCCCGAATGACTCGACCGGCTCGCTGACCAGGAGCACCAAACCGCATTTCCATCCGTGCCTCACGCCGGCTGAGAGCATCGTCGATGTCGATACCATGTCGGGCGGCCCAAGCGATGAAGACGCTCATCGTCTCGTCCATGCCCTGCTGAGCAGTCCTGACAGCCTTCGCGCCTGCCTCGGCAGCGCGCTTCACAGCGTCTTCTGCCTCTGTGACGGCCTGGTGGACGAGATCAGCGATATGGCTCGACCGGAGACTTACTCGGGCGTATTCACGCTCCACTAAGTCCTCAATCCCGCGCAGCGCTCGGCGGACACTCTCAACGTGCCGACCGTGCTCATCAGCGATATCGGCTGGCGAAACTTCACCGCCGTCGGTGACGAGTGTCTGTAGGCTCTCCCACTGAACTGGACTGAGACCATCTGCGAGGTGGCGGATGACGACGCTCTCCTGAGTCGACCGTATCTCAGTCACGTCCAGTGCGATCACTTCCGGGCCGCTCTCTGTGGTTTTCGCGTCAAAGTACGCATCTGTGACGAAGATACCGGTCCCGTGCGTAGGGGCGATATCGAGCCCGGCATCAGCGAGGACCGACAGTAGCGTCTGGTCGAGCTCTCTCTGGAGCTGGTCGAGGTCGTCGGGTGTAACTCCAAGGGTCTCGTTCCACCGGCTCACTTGGTAGGACACACCCACCTTCGGATGTGCCAAGGGTGAGTCGCCAGACTGAGAGAGCGCGTGCCTCGCGTAGTAGTGTTTGATCTCCTTAGGGAGGGCATGGTCGGGGAAGACCTCGCGGACGCGTCGTGGGCCGAGCGTGACCGTGTGATAGTACCCTGGGAGATTACGCCCGTACTCGTCATCGTCGTTCTGTACGACTTTGCGGTATCCGGCACGATCGTTTTCCAGGAGGTGTGCCATCGAGGCGATCGGGCCATCACGGGCGTGGACCGGCCCGCTAGTTTCCTTAGCAAGACGGACGTACCGTTCGGCATCTTGGATGTTGCTGTACTCGTGTGGGACCTCGAAATAGTCACCTCGAACCCTGACAGCCGCAGCTGCTGATTGAAGCAATCGCTGGTAGCGCGCGAATTCGATATTCGACCCGGCGATTTTCACGTTGATAGCCTCTATAATCGGCTCCGGGACCGAATGCTCCGAGACATTTCCGTACTTGTTCTCGGTTTTCATTCCCTGCCAACGGGGAGCCAGGTGAGCATTGAAGTCTTGTTCACCGACTGGATCCTCATCTGGGTGACGAGCGACTTTCAGTCGAAACTCCCGCATCTCGTGGAGCCGCCACTCTGTCCCAGTCGGTAGTCGAGTACCCGGATGGACGATATTGCTCTCCTGGAAATACAGCTTCACGATCCACTGCTCCCCCTGGTCGGTGAATTCAGCGACTTGGCTGCCGTCGCCTGCTTTCACTCGTGAGTCGGCGGCGAAGTACGGGGCCAGCCCGTTCTCGTCGAACAGGAAGTTCGCGGAGAATTCGTGTGGGGCCGGCTCGATGTACCCCGTCACGCGCGACACCTCCATTTCCGGGCTGCGCGCAGCGACCGATATGGCCGATACGCGGGGCTACGGAAGGTGTATGGGGGATGTGAAGGAAACGGTCCAAGCCGGTGGAGGGATTTGAACCCTCGGCCTAATCCTTACGAAGGATTCGCTCTGCCAGTCTGAGCTACACCGGCGCGATGGCACACTCGACCAAGCACGCGTTGCGACAGCACGTCTACAGTGTGCCACTCGACAGTACAGGGTAGTGCCGATAACCGCAATAAGGATTGCGAATCGCTGCCGTTGTCAAGCTGGTTTCGTGCCGACGATGGTGACCGGCACGGGCGATTCCAGCAGGACCTGCTGGGAGACGCTGCCGAAGATGACCTTGCCGGTCGGGGAACGCTTTCGCGACCCCATGACGATGTGGTCGGCCTCGTGGTCTTCTGCCAGATCGAGGATCCCGTCGGCCGGCGGAAGACGAGCCGTTGCGAGGGTCACGTCGTAGCCGCGCTCTTCGAGGTAGTCCCGCGCGAGCGTGACAGTCTCGACCTCTTCGAGACCCTCAGGGTCGTCCGGGTCCTTGACGTCATCCGGCGGCAGCGCGTGAGTGACGATGACCTCGATGTTCGCCGCGTCTGTCGGCAGGTCCTCGACGAAGGCGGCCTGCCCGCGGGCTCGGTCCGGGTCCGTATCGACTGGGACGAGTATCCGGTACATGGTAATGGAGGGGACCGTCTGGTCCCGTTGACTGAAAATTCAATGGGGGACCCCGTAACTTTTGCCACTCCGTGCGTCACCGCCGTAATCGGGCGTCGATGACGACGTTGTGCTCGCCGGGGGCGTACGACCGGACGGTCCGGCGGGTCTCGACCGTCACCTCGTAGTCGGGCTCCGCCGCCGACCGTATCGCCCGCTCGCCCGGTCCGAACGGGTCCGTGTCGGGCTGGATGTCGTAGTAGTGTATCGTGCAGTCGTCGCCGGCCAGCTCGACCGCCGTCGCCAGAAACTCGTCGGCGCTGTGTGGCAGGTTCATCACGATACGGTCGGCCCACCCCTCGTAGTCGGCCGCGAGCTCTCGCACGTCGCCACAGAGGGCTGTGATGCGGTCCGCGACACCGTTGCGCGCTGCATTGTCCCGGAGATACTCGATAGCCCGCTCGTTGATGTCCGTTCCGACGCAGGTCCCACCGCGCTTTGCGAACGGCACGACGAAGGGGCCGACACCGGCGAACATATCGAACGCCTGCTCGCCCTCGCGGACCTGCTCGACCACGCGGTGGCGCTCGGTCGCCAGCCGCGGCGAGAAGTACACCTCGGCGAGGTCGAGTTCGAACGCACAGCCGTACTCCCGGTGGACGGCTTCGGTGGTATCACCGGCCAGAATCTCCCAGTCGCGGACCCGCTCGGTCCCCTTGATCTTCGAGGCACGGTTCAACACCCCCTCGACGGGCAGGTCCGACGCTACGATGGCGTCTGCGATTCGCTGGGCTCGCTCGGGGTCGTCCTCGTCGATGATGACCAGGTCCCCGAGCCGTTCGTAGCTCGGCGCAAAGCCCAGTTCGTCGGCCGGCATCGTCTGGCCCTCCCGGACCGGCGCGTCGAACTCCACGACGTCGAAGCTGTCCGGCACCAGAGTGGGGTCCGTCACTGGAACGTACAGCACCTCCTCCTCGACAGTGATATCGTAGCCGTCGTCGATGGCATCCGCCTCGGCCAATCGCTGGCGAGTCGCCTCGCCATCCGTGACTGGCACGCGAACGCAGGGAACGCCCATGCGCTCTCTCCCCCGTCGGTAGCGGTAAGCCTGACGCTTCGCGTCCTTTATCCCCCGGGCCGACCGACGGGGGGTATGCTCACTTTCGTCGGTCTCGGCCTCTACGACGAACGCTCGGTCACCATCGAAGGGCGCGACGCTATCAGCGACGCGGACCGCGTCTTCGCGGAGTTCTACACCAGCCGCCTCGTCGGGACGGACCTCGAGACACTGGAAGCGTTCCACGACACCGACATCGAGGTCCGTGACCGCGCCGGCGTCGAACAGGACCCCGAGCCAGTTCTCGACGCCGCACAGGGCGATAACGTCGTCTTCCTCACCGCCGGGGATACGATGGTCTCGACGACCCACACCGACCTGCGCATCCGTGCCGAAGAGCGCGGCATCGAGACCCGAATCGTCCACGGCACCACCGCTCAGACGGCAGCCGGCTCGCTCACCGGGCTCCAGAACTACCGCTTCGGGAAGGCCACGACCCTCCCGTTCGAGAAAGCCCACGGGGGGGACGGCGTCCCGGACAGCGTCGTCGCAACTATCGAAGACAACCGGGCGCGTGACCTCCACACGCTCGTCTATCTCGACATCAAGGTCGACGACCCACACTGGGCCGAGAGCGACGACACCTACATGACTGCCGACCAGGCTGCCGAACTGCTCGCCGCTGAGTTTCCCGACCAGCTGGCCGTCGTCGTTGCCCGCGCCGGGAGCCCCGACCCGCTGGTCGCCGCCGACACACTGTCGGCGCTCGCAAAACGAGACTTCGGCGACCCGCTCCATCTGCTGGTGATACCTGCACAGCTCCATCCGATAGAAGACGAGGCGCTTTCGGCTATCGCCGACGACTAGTCGTCGCTCGGGGTCGCGACGTCCTCCGGTTCACCGCTCTGGTCGAGCGCCGCCGTCAGGTCGTATTCGGTTCCCGTCACCAGGAAGAGGAGGTCCTCGACCAGCACGGTCACCTCCGGGAGTTCTTTGACCAGGAAGTACGTAATCGCGACGAGGGCGATGACCGACCCCGTCTGTGCGAGGATGCGGTCCGCGACGTAGTACGACACCATCTGGGGGTCCTCGACGCTGAACAGCGTCATCACAAGGTTCGGGAATATCTGCATACGCTGCTCGCCAAATGAGACGGCGATGAACACGTTTCGGACCAGATTCAACACGTAGATGACCGACACCGTCATCGCCAGCGCGCGGAGCTTCCGCCGCCACGGCGCCGCGACGGACAGGATACCGCCCACGAAGATGGCGATGCTACCGATGCCGGTACAGGCCAGGATTATCGTGTACGTTATCGGCTGGGAGTTCCCCTCGAACCAGAACGTGCTCCTGTGAGGATACGGTTTATCGACTATCGGAACGCCGTTGTACGACAGCCCGTCGACGAGGAGTGGGTCGACCCCCAGCAGCGACAGCAGGAACGCCGTCTGGTCAGCGACGGATTCGACGATGGCCTGGCGCAACGGGCCGATGGTGAGGAAGGGGACGTACACCAGCCCCATCAGCCCCACCGCTCGCGTGAGCACGAACAGCGAGTCCCGGCCCTGATACAGGTGATAGCCCGCCCAGACCGACAGCGGCACCGCCGCGAAACTCCCGATGCCCTCGATGAAGCTCTTCTGTGTCAGCGTGAAATGCGGGATGAGAACCAGCCAGAACGCCCCGAAGGCCACCCAGCCCGCCACGGCAACCCGGCGGGCCCACTCCACGTCGTACCGGGCCACGACAGCACTACCCAGAAACGCCGCGAGGACAACCCACATCAGCGGTTCCGACCAGACGAGCGGGTCAAAGGTTACCCCGCCAGCGGAGATGGTCGACTGAAGTACGGGGAGAGACATTGTGTTATCTTTGCCAATCCGGCCTAAATGCTTTATCCTTAGGTGTGCGGTGAGCGCACAGCGCAGCCGCTACTGGGTGAGCACGCAAAAAAGTTCGAAAGTCAAGGACGGGGCGGTCCCGTTAGTTGTTGCGTCGGACTGCGAGCAGCGCAGCAGCGACGAGCGCGATGAGAGCGAGTGCGGCCGTGAAGCCAGGCCCGCTACCACCGCTGGTGCCGGTCTCGGTCGCTTCGTCGGCAGTCTCGGTTGCCGTGTCGGTTGCCGTTGCCGTGTCCGTCATCGGCTCAGGCGTGTCGGTTGCCGTTGCCGTGTCCGTCGGCTCAGGCGTGTCCTGCGTGTCCGTGCCAGGCGTTTCCGTGCCCGGGTCGACCGGACCGTCGACGAGTCGGCCGTCGTATTCGTCGCCGGAGACAGCGATGATGCTCGCGGTGAACTCGGAGCCAGCGCTGTTCTCGCTGAAGTCAGCGACAGCGGTGAAGGTGCCGTCCTCCTGGACGACCGCTTCGGGCCGCTTCACGAACGGATCGCCGCTCGTGTCGCTGTCGAGCTCGAGTTCGAGCTCGGTGCCGGGTGCGAGGTTCGTCTCGCCGGTCACTTCCTGACCAGATGCGGCCTGGAGGACGATCTCGTCGTCCTCGTTGGTGTCGAGTTCAGCCTCGGCGTCTTCGACGTTGAAGTCACCTGTGACCGAAACGTCGTCGTCCACGAGATCGCTGTTCTCGTAGGCGGTGAAGTTCGCGGTGAACAGGTCACCGTCGTCGAAGTCGTACGGAGTGGTGCTCTCGAACGTGTCGACCATCGCGGTGCTGTCGACCACGACGAAGTGCTGGTCGTTCGCCTCGTCGTAGATGACGGAGTAGTTGTTCGAGCCGAGCTGACCGATGTCAAGCGCAGGCTCGTCAACGTTCGGGATCGGCTCGGACTCGAACTTCAGTCCGGCCGGGATGGTGCTGTCGTTCTGCTCGGAGATGTTACCGTAGATTGTAGTCGCATCGGCATTGGTGAGGATGCCGCCACGGTTCTCGAGAGCGCCCTCGAAACCGGAGCCCTGAACCTGCACGACGACCGTGTCGCCTGCTGCGACGGTGTCGGTCTGCGTGAGGTTGGTGCCGGTGTAGGCACCGATGTCCTCGGCGTCCTCGTCAGCGAGGTCGTCGTAGGTGTCTTCGGGTGCCGTCCAGATCTGCGTGCTGTCGACGGATGCTTCGCTCAGCTGGAGCGTTGCGCGGGCGTCAGCGTTTTCGCTGTCGACCGAGCTGACGAAGCCCTCGGTGACGAACATGTCGTAGCTGGTCGCGTCGAGGATGTCCCCGCCGTAGTAGCCGTTACCGGTGAGGTTCGAAGAGGACGTCACACTGACGTCCGTGTCGTCGTCGCCGCCGGTTACGACTTCAGCTCGCTCGTCGTAGTGGCCAGCGGTGAAGGTGTTGAATTCGACGTACGCGACGCCGTCCTCGTCATCGTCCGTGACTTCGGCAACGGCAGCGTAGCCGTTGGAATCCTGACCAATCTGGATCGTCGCCTCGTCCGTGTTGGACAGCTCGACGGTGATGTTCGCGATGTCACCGCGCTGTTCCACGAAGACGTTGTCACCGAAGTCGGCCTCTGCGGAGCCGGTATCGGTAACTTCGATGGTGTCAGTGTCGGATGCGTCAGTGTCCGTCACGTTCGCTTCGAACGTGTACGTGTCAGCGTTGATGTCGGTGAAGTTGAGGTCGAAGGTCCCATCAGCGGTGCCACTACCACTCTGGGTGACTTCGATGATGTCTTCATCCTCGTAGGTCGTAACGATGTTCGCGTTCTGGAAGATATCCCCGAGCTCGTCAGTGTCGAGGCCTTCAGCGCTGATGTTGACCGAGTAGTCATCTGCTCGGATGTCGGAGGTGACCTCGTAGTCGACGTCGGTGGAGCCGCCGTCGTTACCGACCGAGGAATCTTCGAACTCGGCGGAGAGGTCCATCGTGACGACCTCGAACTGGTCCGACGTGTTGACGCTACCGTCGGGAGCCAGCGAGGAGACCGTCCCGAAGCCATTCGGCCCAACGTTTATCGGCTGGCCACTCGGGTTGACGATGACGAAGTCGCCCTCGGAGAGCTGACCGTCCAGATCGAATTCGATTGTGTTGTCACCTTCCGAGTTGATCGAGCGGCGCAGAGTGCCCGGCTCATCGTCATCGTTCAGTTCTCGGACGCGATACACGGTGTTGTCTGATAGGCCCGTTACTCCGACGCTCTGCCCGGCGTAGTACGAACCTCCGGTTGTCAGAGGTTCACTATCAGCAGAGATATTTCCTGTTTGCGCAGCGGCACTCCCGGAAAGCGCGACGGTCCCGGCGAAAACCGAGAAAACCATCAGCGCAGCCAGGATCAGGCTACGAATCTTGTCTGTATTGTTTGTCATAGTTGTTGGTTGCTATCGGGCGGCGTCAGCCGTTTTCCACGTGGTCGGGACGTGGTCACCGCGACCACGCATAGACCGAACCGGTGTACTCACTTCTGGCGCCATGGGTAGGGGTACGGATGTAACCTACGTCGGATGTTATAAATGCTTTGTGGTCAAGGGTGTGGGATGACATAGTCCCCCACACCCGAATTCCAGGCATAGAGCCGCTCCTGTGCCAGTATAAGGCCTTTGTGGCTACCATCAAATATATGTCATACGCCCGTCTGACGGCGTGGGTTCAAGTACCAAGGTGAAGGCAGATTTCCACCGCTAGGCGGGCGCTGGCGGCCACTGGCAAACCGAGCGGTCACAGAGCAGCTTCAGGGTACATACTAGTTGTTCCCATAGCGTGCACGGCATAGCGTCGTTTACTCTCCGTCGGTGCTGGTACGAAAACGGTGGGCAGGCCCCTGCCACTGGTCGCTAAATCTCGCTACTCCTCCGCGGTTCCCTGCGGTCACCGCTCCGGTTCGAGATTTCTCGCAAGGCGAAAAATCTCGCTACTACTCTGGGGCTCACTTCGTTCGCCCCATCGACTCGAGGTCGTCGCTCTGGGCGACCTCGCTACTGCTTGCGGGCCACGCTGTTCTCCGTCGTCGGGCGGCTGTGCCGCCCGACTGCCCGAGGGACCTCCGGTCCCTCTCTGCTCGCAATCGGAGATACCTCCCGCTGGTCGGTATCTCCCTACTCCCTAACAATCTCGACTTCGTGACCCTGGGGGGTCTTCGTAAACGCGTAGCGGTCGTCACAGCTCTCGGGGTCGCGGTAGTCCTCGGCGTTGCGCTGCATGAGCGCCTCCCACGTGTCGTTGAGATCCTCGGTGCGAACCGCGACGTGGCCCCAGGCGTCGCCCATGTCGTAGCTGCGGCCGTCGTAGTTGTAGGTCAGCTCAACCGACATCGCCTCGTCGGCGGCGTCGCGAGGCTTCAGGAAGTACAGCGCAAAAGAGGAGTGCTCGGAACGGCGGAACATCTCGTAGTCCAGTTTCCGGGTGTACCAGCCGATAGCCTGGTCGGCGTCTTCCACCCGCAGCATGGTGTGGTCGAGGCTCCACTTCGCGCCGTGGTCGCGCTCGACGATTTCGACTTCGTGGCCGTCAGGGTCCTTGACGAAGGCATACGAGCCGCCACAGGAGTCGGGGTCGCGGTAGTCCTCGACGCCGGCGTCCATCAGCTCCTCGTAGGCGTCGTAGACGTCCTCGACCCGGACAGCGATGTGGCCCCACGCGTCCCCGTGCGTGTACGAGCGCCCGTCGTGATTGTACGTCAGTTCGAGCAGCGCGCCCTCCTCGTGGACGTCTTCGGGGCCGAGGAAGACGTTCGTGAACGTGTCGGCCTCCCAGCGGCCCTTCTCCTCGTAGTCGAGGTAGTCCTGATACCAGTCCAGAGACGCTTCGAGGTCTTCGACACGCATCATCGTATGGTCGAGTGTCAGCATGGTCGAACGGTCGGCCCGAACGGCGAAAAACGTACCGACAGCACCTGTCAGTCAGTCGTCGTCCGTCGTCCCATCGGTAGTGAACAGCGGCCAGTAGTACCACCAGACCGCCGCCAGAATCACGACCGTGCCGACGGGGAGGGCGACGTAGCCCGGCCGCCTGTTGAAGCCGAGGAAGACGCTGACCTGTGAGAGCGCCGCACCGACGAGCGCCAGCGCGGTGATGCGGGGGTCCTCGCGCCAGACCACACCGGAGACTGCACTCGCGAGCGCGAGCAGATACAGCAGGACGCCCGTCCGCCACGACTGGATGAACGATGGCACCCGGTCGGTGAATCTGAAGAAGAAGTCGTATATCGAGACGAACGAAGGCGGGTTCGTGTTGACCAGCCCGGCCGGGAACACCAGCGTCAGCTCACTCCCGATGACCAGCACTGTCCACGGGAACAGTCCCAGCAGGGCGACGACGACGAGGCGACGCCGCGAGTCAGCGACCATACCGGACCGGAGGACTGGAGACACTAATACTGCCGGCTGTCCCAAACAGACGAATTCGCCACCGAGGGTGGGGAATATCTTTGCGAACGTACAGCCGGCATTGTACGGGAGAGTAGTCACGCGCGTACGCGGGAGACCGCGAATTCGTTACCGCCGGGCGATGATACGGAGCACGTCCTCGTCGGCCAGTTCGTGGTCCCGACCGACCTGCTGTTCGTCGTGTTTCGCGCTCGGACCGGTGACACGGGCGAAGCGGAACCGGTCGTCGAAGCTCCCGCCCAGTTTCTCGCAGGCGTCGTCGACGGTAGCGCCTTCCCGGAGAATAAGGGGCTCTTCCCGGTCGACGCCCCGACCCGGCTTGTCCATGTAGATACGGATGAGCCCGAGTTCGTTCCAGATTCGCTCGACGAGTCCGTCCAGCCCCTTCTCCTTCTCGGCGCTGATGAAGATGGCGTCGTCGGGGTCGATATCGCGCTCTTCGAGCTCCGCCTCCACGGTCGGGAGATAGTCGGGCTCGATGAGGTCGGCCTTGTTGACCACGACGATGGAGGGCAGATAGACCCGGTTGTCCATCACGCCGTCGACGAGCCGGTCGATGTCGACGGACTCGCCGATGGTGACGTCGGCGTTGACGTAGCCGTGCTCGCGCAGGACGCCCTTGATGGTCTCCTCCTCCAGTTCGAGGTCGGCGGCCTTGTTTATCGAGAGGCCGTCTTTACCCTTCTTCCGGATGTTGACCCGCGGCGGCTCTGCGTCCAGGCGAATCTTGTTCTGGTACAGCTCCTCGCTCAGGCGGTCGTACTGGTCGATGTCGAAGACAGAGACCATGAAGACGATGAGGTCGGCGGTGCGGACGACCGACAGCACCTCCTGACCACCACCGCGTCCGCCCGCAGCGCCCTCGATGAGCCCCGGCACGTCGAGAATCTGGATGTTCGCCCCCTTGTGTTTGAGCATCCCCGGGTAGACGTCCAGCGTCGTGAACTCGTAGGCCCCCGTCTCCGATTCGGCGTTCGTCAGCGCGTTCAACAGCGTGGACTTCCCGACGCTCGGGAAGCCGACCAGGGCGACGGTGGCGTCGCCGTGTTTCTCGACGCCGTAGCCGCCGCCCCCACCCGAGCCGGACTGCTGTTCTAACTTCTCCTTTTTCTCCGCGAGCTTGGACTTCAGTCGACCGATATGCGCCTCTGTCGACTTGTTGTAGGGCGTACTGGCGATTTCGTCTTCGAGTTCCTGAATCTCGTCTTCGAGCCCCATTGTGTGTACGTCGGCCGCGCACACCGAATAAGGCTTTCTTCCCTGGCCGAGCCGTTCCATGACCCCCTTGATTACCATGGTTAATCCCCGAAGATTTCGACACACCTATACGACGCCCGCCACCAGCAAACGATAATGGTGAACGCGGACCGATTCCGTGACAGCACGCAGATTCTGTTACCTGCGGGTGCGCTCAACGGGATCCGTGACGAACTGGAAACCCGCTTTACCGTCACCGTACGGACCGAGGAGGAGCAGGTCCGTATCATCGGTTCGCCCGTCGAAATCAAAGACGCCGGCGACTTCCTCGCGATGAACGGCGTTACCTTCGCCTGAGAACCTTTTTCCGGTTCGGGTGCGCGCAGAGCGCGCACCGCTCACCGCAAAAACGTTCATGAAAAAGGCCGGAATCGCCGCGAGCGGCGATCCCGGGGAAACCGCTCACTTCGTTCGCGGTACTCCTGTGCCACACCACCGGCTGGACAGCTACCAGCGAGACTACCTCACCGTCCGTTTTCGGTTAGATGCCGGACAAGCTCCTCAGTGACCGCGGGACGCTCGTGGTGGACCCAGTGTGACGCGTCGGGGTACATCCGGAGTTCCCCATCGTCGCAGTAGTCGACGCTCTGTTGAGCCATGGACGGAGAGAGCGCGATATCGTCCTCGCCCCAGCAGATAAGCGTCGGCTGTGTGACAGTGGTCCGCTGGGGACTGTCCGACCGACGGAACCCCCGATACCAGTTGACCCTCGGTTCGACGCCGGTGTGTTGCCACGCCGTCCTGTAGCGCTCGATGGTCGCATCGTCGAACGTCCCCTCGTGTGACGTGTATTCGAGTGACTGGACCATGTTGGCCATGTCGTTGCGACCCAGAAGCCATTCTGGGAGTCTGGGAACCTGGTAGAACCAGACGTACCAGCTCCGAAGCATCTGTCGGGGGCTCGACCGGAGTGCCTTGCCGTAGACCGTCGGATGGGGGACGTTCAGGATTCCGAGGGTATCGACCATGGATGGGGACCCGAGCGCGAGGTGCCAGGCGACGAACCCACCGAAGTCGTGCCCGACGACGTGGGCCGACTCCTGCCCTTCGTCGTGGATTAGCGCACGGACATCAGCCGTCAGATTCGAGAGCCGATAGGCATCGATATCGTCGGGCGCGTCGCTCAGGTTACAGCCCCGCTGGTCCGGAACGACCACGCGGTAGCCTGCGTCGACGAGCGGGCCGATCTGGTCGCGCCAGCCGTACCAGAAATCGGGGTGGCCGTGCAGGAGGACGACCAGTGGGTCGTCGGGGTCACCCGCAGCGACGACGTGTAACTGCACGTCGTTGAGTTCGCGGTAGGAGGATTCGAGTCCCACCGAACCACGCAACGTTGCATCTGTGTCTGGAATCCTCGCTTTAGTTGCCATCGACGGTCAGTTGCGGGGCGACTCGGATTCGACTGGTGTCGGATAGTCTAGTGCATTTAAAAACGAGGGAGCCGCTGTAGGAGCCATGAAATACCTCCATCTGTCGCTGCAGTACGAACGGGAGGTCCAGCATCCGATGCAGCGACTCCTGACAGATTCCCAGGCGCTCGAGCGCAGTTGGCTCGTGACCTGGAACTTGCAGGGAACGGGCGACATCATCTATACCCTGTTCTATATCGTCGGCGACCGGGAGGTGTACAGAGAACACGTTGCCGAGGCCGAGGAGACAGTTCACTGCGATATCACACCTGTCGACGACCGGTCGTTCTACGCGTACGTTCGGGAGCGCGAGAAGGAAGTCTTCCAGCGCTTCCGGGCAGCGTTCGAACAGCCCTCAGTGGTTATCCTGCCCCCACTCGCGTACCGCCCCGAGGGGAGAGTCGACTTCGACGTCGGCGGCGAAGCTGCAGAACTGGCAGAAATTCTCGAGAACCTTCCCGATGAAATCACGGTCTCGGTGTCTGAGGTCGGCGAGTACGATTCCCGCCCGGGCGTTCCTGCAGTCGACCTCACGGCCCGGCAGCGTGAAGCGCTTCGAGCGGCAGCCGAGGTAGGGTACTACGAGTACCCGCGAACCGGGAATATCGCAGACGTGGCCGAGCGTCTCGACTGTGCGACGAGTACCGCATCGAACCATCTACAGAAGGCACAAGCACGGCTCGTCAGACAATTTATCTGAAACTGCAGAGCCCCCGACAGCCCTGCGTCGGTGAACAGTCGCGTCCGTAGCCCCACCACATCGTGTGTCGCCCTCACGCGGCTTCCCCCGAAACGCAATCCTTTAAACCGCCGAGAGGGATGCATCCTACATGGCTGGAACTATCGAAGTGCTCGTCCCCGGTGGGCAGGCCAATCCTGGCCCGCCCCTCGGTCCCGAGCTGGGTCCGACACCCGTGGACGTGCAGGCAGTCGTGCAGGACATCAACGACCAGACGGAAGCGTTCGACGGGACGGAAGTCCCTGTCACCGTCGACTACGACGACGACGGGAGCTTCGAGATAGAGGTCGGTGTCCCGCCGACGGCCGAACTCGTCAAGGACGAGGCCGGCTTCGACACCGGCAGCGGCGAGCCCCACGAGGAGTTCGTGGCGAATCTCACCGTCGACCAGGTCATGCAGATCGCCGAGCAGAAGCAGTCCGACCTGCTCGCCTACGACCTGAAAAACGCCGCCAAGGAAGTCGTCGGCACCTGCACCTCGCTGGGTGTCACCATCGAGGGCAACGACCCCCGCGAGTTCAAGGAGCGCATCGACGACGGCGAGTACGACGACGAGTTTGCAGCGCCCGCCTGAACGCGTCTCGAACGCACTCTGCGGTTTTCTCCGCTGTTTCCGGTCGTGAGCCACGTCTGTGCCCCTCGTAGCCACCCGGACTGGCGGTTCGACGGCTTTAAGTTCCCGATAGGCTTCTTGTCCGACGAGACAGGCATCCGCCTGTTTCACTGACCCGTAGAAGCCGTTTGGCGTACTACGGAGGTGAACAATGGCAGACCAGGAAATTGAGAACGCAGTCTCTCGCGCACTCGAAGAGGCACCTGAGCGGAACTTCCGCGAAACGGTCGACCTCGCCGTGAACCTGCGCGACTTAGACCTTAACGACCCGTCGAACCGCGTCGACGAGTCCGTCGTTCTTCCATCCGGTACCGGACAGGAGACCACCATTGTGGTCTTCGCCGAGGGCGAGACAGCCCTCCGGGCCGAGGAAGCAGCAGACGACGTACTCGACGAGGACGAACTCGCAGAGCTTGGCGACGACGATGACGCCGCCAAGGATCTGGCCGATGACACTGACTTCTTCATCGCGGAGAAGGGTATGATGCAGGACATCGGTCGCTATCTGGGGACCGTCCTCGGTCCGCGCGGGAAGATGCCGGAACCGCTCGACCCCGACGACGACGTCGTCGAGGTCGTCAACCGAATGAAAAACACCGTGCAGCTGCGCAGCGGCGAGCGTCGGACGTTCCACACCCGAGTGGGCGCCGAGGACATGTCCGCCGAGGACATCTCGGACAACATCGACGTCATCGTCCGCCGACTGCACGCCGACCTCGAGAAGGGGCCGCTCAACGTCGACACCATCTACGTGAAGACGACGATGGGCCCCGCCGTGGAGGTGGCCTGATATGAGCGCCGAAGGCGAGCGCAAGACAGAGACCATCCCGCAGTGGAAGCAGGAGGAAGTCGACGCCATCGTCGAGATGATCGAGTCCTACGACTCGGTCGGCGTCGTCAACATCGCCGGGATCCCGTCCCGACAGCTCCAGGATATGCGCCGTGACCTGCACGGCACCGCGGAGCTTCGCGTCTCCCGGAACACCCTGCTCGTTCGCGCGCTGGAAGAGGTCAACGACGGCCTCGAAGACCTGACCGAGCACATCGCCGGCCAGGTCGGGCTCATCGGCACCGACAGCAACCCGTTCTCGCTGTACCAGGAACTGGAAGCCTCGAAGACGCCCGCGCCCATCGGCGCCGGCGAAATCGCCCCGAACGACATCGTCGTGCCCGAGGGCGACACCGGCGTCGACCCCGGTCCGTTCGTCGGCGAACTCCAGTCCATCGGTGCGGACGCACGCATCCAGGAGGGGTCCATTCAGGTCCTCTCCGATTCGACCGTGCTCGACGCGGGCGAAGAGGTCTCACAGGACCTCGCGAACGTCCTCAACGAGCTCGGTATCGAGCCCAAGGAGGTCGGTCTCGACCTCCGCGGCGTCTTCTCCGACGGCGTGCTGTTTGCCCCCGAGGAGCTGGAACTCGACGTCGAGGAGTACGAGAGCGACATCGCCGCAGCCGCCAGCGGGGCGTTCAACCTCTCGGTCAACGCCGAGTACCCGACCGCGACCACGCTCCCGACGATGCTGCAGACCGCGACCGGCGACGCCAAGAGCCTCGCGCTCTCGGCCGCCATCGAGGACCCCGAGGTCGTCCCCGATCTCATCAGCAAGGCCGACGCACAGCTCCGTGCCCTGGCCACGCAGATCGACGACCCGGACGCGCTGCCCGAGGAACTCCAGGACGTGGAGGCCCCGGCGGCCACAGAGGAACAGGCTGACGACCAGACCGAGGACACCGACTCCGAGGACGCCGACGACGCCGAGGCCGAGACAGACGAGGCCGAGGACGACGATGACGACGACGCCGGCGACGCGCTCGGAGAGATGTTCTAACCACACCAACACAGAACAATGGAATACGTTTACGCTGCACTCATCCTGAACGAATCGGGCGAAGAAATCAACGAAGACAACCTCACCAACGTGCTCGAATCCGCCGGTGTCTCCGTCGAGGAGTCCCGCGTCAAGGCCCTCGTGGCCGCCCTCGAAGACGTCGACATCGAGGAGGCCGTCGAGCAGGCTGCCGCCGCACCGGTCGCGGCTGGCGGCGCCGCCGCGCCCGCCGAGGGTGGCGACGACGAGGCCGACCACGACGAGCCGTCCGAGGAAGAGGTCGCCGAAGCCGAAGCGGACGACGACGGCGACGACGACGGCGACGACGAGGCCGACGGCGAGGGCCTCGGCGAGCTGTTCGGTTAAATCGGCGCAAACGGACTCCGTCCCAACCAGTACTTTCTTTGACGCCGCCGGTTAGCGCCAGCGCTGTCCTCAGTGTGGGGCGACCGAGCGCGCGGGCGCACGGAGATTCATATGCGGAGGGGCGACCAGCCCCGGCCATGCTCCCGGTCAGATTCGCGGCCGACCCCGTCGGCGTCGCCGCCCTGCTCGCGGCCATCGCCGGCGGCATCGGCCTGGGGACCGTCAGCGGGCTGGTCCCCGGCCTGCACGCCAACACGCTCGCGCTCTTGCTGGCGGCGACGGCGGGGTCGGTGCCCGGCCCACGGGTCTACGTCGGCGCGGCGATGCTGGCCGCGGGGGTGACTCACACCTTTCTGGACGTGGTGCCGGCGCTTGCCCTGGGTGTCCCCGACCCGGCGATGGCCGCCGGCGCCCTGCCCAGTCACCGGCTGGTAATCGAGGGACGGGGCCGGGAGGCGCTGCGACTCTCGGCACTGGGGAGCGCCGGGGCAGTGGTGCTTGCGGTACCGCTTTCGGTCCCCATCACGTGGCTGATGGTCCGTCTCTACCCGCTCGTCACCGCACAGCTGCCGCTGGTGCTTGGCAGTATCGCGGGGCTGCTGGTGCTCTCGGAGCCGGGCTGGGACCGCCGAGTCGGCGCCCTGATGTCGCTGGGAGCGAGCGGCGGCCTCGGGCTCGCGGTACTCGACGCGCCGGTCGCGGGGGCCCTGCCCGTCGCGGACGTGCTGGTCCCGGTGTTCTCCGGGCTGTTCGGCGCGCCGGTGTTGCTGGCGGCCATCGAGGGTGAGGGCGTCCCGCCCCAGGCCGACGCGGCGGTGACGACACCCCGGCGCACCGTCGCTGTGCTGGCGACGGTCGGGACGCTGTGTGGCGCCGTCGTGGGGTATCTTCCCGGAGTCTCCAGTGCCGTCGCCGCGACGCTGGCACTGGGCCTGACCGCCCAGCGGGGCCCGCGAGCGTTCGTCGTGACGACCAGCGGCGTCAACACGGCGACGGCGGTCTTCGCCCTGTTCGCGCTGGTCGTCTTCGGTGACCCTCGAACCGGTGTGCTGGTCGCGCTCGACCGCGCGAGCGTCCCGCTCGCACTGCCCGCGTTGGTCGCCGCAGTCGCCATCTCGGCAGTCGTCGCCGCCGTGCTCGTGCCCCGGCTCGGGGACCGGTATCTCAGACGTATCGGACGACTGGACCCGGCCCGGCTGTCGGTCGGCGTGCTCGTCGGACTGCTCGTCCTCTCGGCCGTCTTCGCCGGCCCGCTCGGGGTCGGTATCTTCGCCGCCGCGACGCTGGTGGGCCATCTCCCACCGACGACGGGCTGTCGGCGGGCGACGCTCATGGGGGTGTTGCTGGTCCCGCTGGCGCTATAGATACTCTCGCCGGCGGAAGTGCAACAGCATGATGGCACCCATCAGAATCATGCCGAGCATCGCCGCGGGGTAGCCAAAGCGCCAGCCCAGCTCCGGCATGTTGTACGGGCCCCCGGCGAAGTTCATCCCGTAGATGCCGGCGACGAACGTCAGCGGGATGAAGATGGTCGCGACGACGGTCAGGACTTTCATCACCTCGTTGGTCGATTGGGAGACGGTGTTGAGATAGATGTCCCGCGCGCCGGAGACGAGGTCCCGGTAGGTCTCTGTCAGGTCGGCAATCTGGACGAGGTGGTCGTAGATATCCCGGAAGTACTTCTCCGTCTGGGGCTGGATCTGTTTCGGGTCGCCCCGTGCCAGCAGGCCGACGGCCTCGCGGGCCGGCCACACCTGCTTGCGGAAGGAGAGCAGGTCCCGGCGGACGTCGTTTATTTTCTCGATGGTCTCGCTGTCGGTCGAGACCGTCACTTCCTCCTCTATCTCCTCGATGTCGGTCTCGATCTCGTCGAGCAAGTCGAAGTACGCGTCGACGATGACGTCGATTGCACGACAGGCAGTGAAATCCGGGCCCCGCTGGAGCAGTCGCTCGTCGCCGCGTTCGGCCGCGTCCATCACGCGCTGTATCGGCCCCGGCGGGCCGGTCCCCAGCGTGACCACCCAGTCCCGACCGATGAAGATGCCGACCGGCCTGGTCGTCACCTCCTTCTCGAAGGTCGTTTCGCCGGGGGTGAGGCTGATGGCTTTCAGGAGGACGAAGGTGTACTCCCGGAACTCCTCGGTCTTGGCCCGCGCGTCGCCGCGCATATCCTCGATGGCGAGCGGGTGGAGGTCGAAGGCCGACTGGACCGCCGAGACCTCCTCGTCGCTCGCCTCGGCGACGTGGACCCAGGTCGTCCCGGCGGCCTGTCGCGCCTCGGTGAGGTCGTCGTAGGCGACCGCTTCCTCGCCGGCGTAGACCAGCGCCGATATCACGCGGCCGCCTCCGTGGCGTCGGACCGTCCGACCGCCAGCAGCGTCACGCCGACCATCACCGCCGTCAGGGAGAACGCTCGGCCGGGGTAGGCGACGGTCGCCCCCAGGAGGTAGCCGACCACCCCGCCGACGGTGAGGCCCAGTCCGAGGCCGGTCAGGGAGTTCATGCGCCCCAAATCGCCGTGGTGGAATAAAAACGTACTCCCGGATACCCTCCAGCTGTGCCAGCCCACAGTGTGAGCCTGCGGAGAAGCGACACGTTGATGGGCACAAGCGCCGGAAGCTTTCGGTATGGACCTGCGCGTCATCGACAAGTCGGAGACGGAGCTCTCTATCGAGATTGCGGGCGAAGACCACACATTCATGAACGTCATCAAAGGGGCGCTGCTGGAGACCGAAGGCGTCACCGCTGCGACCTACGACGTCAACCCCGAGCAGTCCGGTGGCCAGACCGACCCCGTCCTGACCATCAAGACGGCGTCGGACGTCGACGCCCTCGACGCCCTCGAAGCGGGCACCGACCGCGTCATCGAGAAGGCGGACAACCTCACCGAGGCGTTCGAGGCCGCGGCCTGATTAGCAGGAGACGGTAGTCACGTAGATATCGTCGTCCGGGGCGACGTGAATGTCGACGCCGATAGCCTCTCTGGTCTCCCTGTCACGCAACTGGTCGGCGACTGACTGCAGTGTTGTCATCGTGGTGTAGTCGTCGACCAGTTTACCCACCGACTGGGCGTCCCACTGGTAATCGTTGTCCGGTTCTTCGACCAGTTGGACCCCCTTGTCTACCGTCTCGGTCAGTATCGTGATACGACTGCCCCCGCAGTCGGGGTCGAACGGGTCGAGTTCGTCCGCCGTCGGCTCGTCCGCATCGGCGTAGACGG
The DNA here is from genome assembly GCF_019599405.1 of Haloarcula salinisoli. Classification (NCBI taxonomy): domain Archaea; kingdom Methanobacteriati; phylum Methanobacteriota; class Halobacteria; order Halobacteriales; family Haloarculaceae; genus Haloarcula; species Haloarcula salinisoli. Next base: position 1,676,850 of record NZ_RKLQ01000001.1, read on the forward strand.
ACTCGACTTGCCGCTTGTTGAAGTAGGTCGCCATCTGGTCGAGTGTCTCCCGGCGGTCGAGTCTGGAGACGTCTGACTCCTCGCGGTCCTCGTTGACCGTCTCGACGAACGCATCCTCCGCAGCGAACAGCGAGACGCCATTTATCGACTCGTTCTCGCCGGGAACGTCGGGCGGTTGCGGTGTGCCAATGCCGGGGAGGTCGATGACACCGACCATCCCCAGACCCAGGACGAGCCCGAGCATGCCGACCACGGCGAATCCTGCAACGTACTTCCGGTCGAGGATGTCGGCCCACCCCGTAGAACCCATCTCGTCGACGTCACCGTAGTCTACCTCTCGCTGTTCCAGCATCGCGTTACCACAGCGACTACACGGCGGTGAGTTCTTCTGGTGTTCCCGACCGCATTCGGTACAGGCCCACACAAGCGGCGTCGAATCGTCGGTATTCTCCGGTGACATTGGCACCACCGCCTTCTCGAACTCCCCGTGCCCGCAGTTGTCACAGGGCGGGTCGTTCTCCTCGTGTGGTTTCTCACACCACTTACACCGCCATTCCATGCGTTAATTGTACCCGATAGTCGGTAAAAATATACTCATTCCGACCCAATGGCCATGCCCCGACAGACTCAACAAACCACGTACGTGACGAAGATGGTGTCGTCGGGCGCGACGTGGACGTCGACGCCGACGGTGTCGCCGTCACTGAACGCGTTGCCCCGCTCGACGTAGCTGTCGACCAGCGTCGTCGCCAGCGCAGTCTCGTTCTGGAACTCGCTGACGGGCTGTCCCGTCCGCTCGGGCGCGACCCGGTAGCTGACAAGCGTCGGTCGGTCACACGGGAGCGCGAATCGGGTGATAGCCTCGCGGTCGGGACGCTCACCCTCGCCCGCGACGGCGGCCACGGTCGCCTTGTTGTAGTAGGCGGCGGCCTCGTCGCTGGTGGCGTTCCGGTCGAGCACGCCAGCGCCCTCGGCCTGGCGGCGCTCGTTCAGCTCGGCGACGTATGCGTCCTCGACCTCGGCCAGCGAGAGCCCGCCGACGCTGTCCCCACTGCCCGGCGCCTCGGGCACCTGCGGCGGTCCGTCGGGGCCGCCCAGGGTCGGCAGTGAGATGAGCCCGGCCACCGACAGCAAGAGGACGCCAAGCAGGAGCGCCACCACGGCGTAGCCGGCGACGTACTTCGGTTCGAGGACGTCGAGCCAGCGGGTGCCGATCTCGTCCAGGGGGTCCGTCTCCGGCGGCCCCTCACGGAGTTCGAGGTCGGCCCCGCCACAGCGCTTACACGGCGGGGAGTTGCGCTGGTGGGACCGGCCACAGTCCTGACATATCCAGACGGTCCCGCCGGGGACGACCTCGTGGTTGACCTGACGAACCGCCTTCTCGAAGCTGCCGTGCCCGCAGTTGTCACAGGGCGGGTCGTTCTCCTCGTGTGGTTTCTCGCACCACTCACACCGCCATTCCATCACTACCTCTAGGTGACCGAGCTACAAAGGCGTCGCGGCGTGGGCAGCCCCCGCCGCGGTCGCCGGCACGTATCGAATCGTTCGCGTCAGACATTTGTTGCAAATACTCCGGGCAGAGATGTTCCCGTGTACTTATCCTGTCACCTGTCGTGGCTAGGAACTAGATGAGAACCAGGTCAATGGGGGAGCCACAATCAGCCAGTCAGGCGGTAGTCGAAGCGGTCGCAGCACGGGCAGGCGTCGACCCGCTAGAGCTCGAGACGCCGCTGTACGACGCTATCGACCCAGACGAACTGGATGCCCTGCTCGAGGGAACGAACCGGGGCGGCCGCTCGCCGGTCGAGGTAACGCTGCGCTACAACGGGTATATGGTCACCGTCGACGGCGACCTGACGGTCACTATCACCGAGTGACTACAGGCGGACCGGAATCCCCTGCTCGTCGAGATACCGTTTGGTCTCCGCGATAGAGTACTCGCCGAAGTGGAAGATAGAGGCCGCCAGCCCGGCGTCGGCGCCGGCGTCGACAAACACCTCTTCCATGTCCTCTGGGCCACCACAGCCAGAGGAAGCGATAACCGGCGTCGAGACGGCGTCACAGACCGCTTTCATCAGCGGGATGTCGTAGCCGTCTTTGGTGCCGTCGGCGTCGATGGAGTTGACGAATATCTCCCCGGCGCCGCGGCGTTCGGCTTCCTTGGCCCACTCGACGGCGTCTAGACCAGTGCCCTCGCGGCCGCCCTTGACGGTACACTCGAACCAGCAGGACTCGCCGTCGACCTCGACGTACTGCTCGCCCTGCCCGTCGAAGCGACGACGCGCGTCCAGCGAGATGACGATACACTGACTGCCAAAGGCTGCAGCGCCTTCGTCGATGAGGTCCGGGTTCGCGATAGCGCCCGAATTTATCGAGACCTTGTCCGCGCCGGCCCGCAGCGTCTCCTTGATATCGTCGCGAGTCCGGATGCCACCGCCGACCGTGAGCGGGATGAAGACCTCGTCGGCAACGGCCGAGACGGTCTCGAGCATCGTCTCGCGGCCCTCCGCCGAGGCGGTGATGTCCAGAAAGACGAACTCGTCGGCCCCCGACTCGTTGTAGGCCTTTGCCATCTCCACCGGGTCGCCGGTGTACTCCAGGTCCTCGAAGTTCACGCCGGTGTAGACGGCCGCGTCCCCGTTCTCGTCGACGTCGACGTCGATACAGGGGATTATCCGCTTGGTGAGAGTCATTGAATACTCGTGGGTTCGCTACAGGGCCGTTTCATCGTTTCGACTGATACGGAATATTGTAGCGATTTACCGGTGATCGCCGGTCTCAGGACCGGTACGATACTACAATGTTCCGTCTGCCGCAACTACTCCATGGCGCCGGTGAGGACCTCGACTTCCTCGCCGTCGAAGGCCGTGTAGTAGAGGCGGATTTCGTAGATTTCGCCGCTAAAATACTGCCCGGGCGTCTCGCTGTCCCGTCCGATTCGCAAGTCGCCCATACTTATATTACCCGGAGAGTCATCGGTCCCTATCTTGCGCCCGTCGACGTACAGAGCCAGTTCGTCCTCGTCGAGAGTCCCGACGACCACGTGTTGCTCGCCCTCGCTGATGGTATCCTCGGTCTGGATACAGTTCCCGGCGGAACAGCCCCCGCCACCGCCCTTGTTTGCGAGGAACCGCACTCTGTGGGTATCCCCGTCAGCGTCCCACAGCGTCATCAGCCAGTTGTCGTCGCCGTCGATGTGTTCGACCAGCTCCTGGGCGTCGCCTCCCCCGTCCTGCCGGTATCTGATTGCGATAGTGTATTCGGTGACCCCCTCTTCGGGCGCCTCCAGGTCGGGCACGGCGACCGAGTCGTCGGTCCCATCGAACTGGAGCGAGCCGTCGTTCCACCCGGTGCCGCCCTCGAGGCTACCGTCGTTGTCGTTGCCCGACCGGTCCACGAGCGTCGTATCGCCGTTATCACCGTCGAAACGGTAGTACGCGATGAAGTCGCCGATTTCGGAGCGGTCCTCGACGGTCCGGTCGACCAGCACGGACTGCTCGCCGTCACGCGAGACGACCGTAATCCGATCGCCGGGAGCCGTCGGCAGCAGGACCGACTGGCCCGCGCTTTCGGGCCCGAACCTCGCCACGTCGCGGCCGTTGAGCCGGACGCTGACGGTCGTGCTGATAGCGCCGGGTGTCATCCGAAGCCCGGCCGGCGTCTGCTCGTAGTCGAACGTCGCCGTGGCCTGGGGCGCGCCGGTCCCGTCCAGAAATGTCAGGGCACCGAGCGCGACGACGCCGCCCACGACGACGACCACCCCTACCAGCAGTAACACTCCCACGACCGTGGAGGCCCCACGTGCCGAACCCCGGACCATACCCTGATATATCAATACCATACGCTAACCGTTTCGGTGGTTTCAGTGGTCGATATCCATCCACTACTCGCGGTCGGGAGCCAAAATCCGACAGTTACAGGTGGTCGCTTGCACATCATCAGGTATGGCAGACGACCACCACGACGAGGACCGGCCCGACTACGACCCCGAACACGTCGAACTGCCCGCGAAGGCCCCGCCGCTGCGCTCGACGGCCCCCCAGAGCGGCTTCACGATGGGACAGGTCGGACAGGGCGCCGTCGTCGCACTCGTCGGGCTGGCGCTGACGTTCGGCGTCGCGCTGGCGCTGGTCTGATTAGCCCACGAAGAGCCTGCTATCAGTGACTGTCTCAGGAACCAAGAGCGGCAGTATCACAGACTAATGGGATACAGACTGCGTCTCATCAAACAGATTCAGGGCGTCGTGATGGTGGTGGGCGGGTTCGTGTTTCTCGTAACGATGAATCCGCCGATCGAGATAGTGGCCCAACTCGCCCTCCTTACCGGACTGCTAACCATCGCTGGCGGATTTATCTATATCTTCTTTCCGGAGCTCGTCTGGGATACGGACCTTCTTTTCTGAGTATGGGTGCGAGCGGGCGAGCGGCCACATCTGTGGCACTGTCCCCGAAAACGTGTGTCCAGCTACAGGTTTGGCTCAGGCCAATTCGTCCTCGATAGTGTCCCGTAGCTCGGCTATCTCGGCCGCGTCGTAGTGGAGCCGGTCGTCGTTGACCGTGATTTCGAGGTGGTTCGAGCCGTCGGCCGCACCGATTTCGGTCACCGGGGCGACGCCGTCGAAGGCCTCACGGACCGCGGCCGGGTCGGTCGTCTCGAAGACGACGCGGCCGGGCTGTTCGTTGAACAGGAGCCGTTTTCGGGTCCCGCGGTCGACGGTCGAGAGGTCGACGCTGGCCCCGGCATCGTCGTGGACCATCTCGGCCAGCGTCACCGCGAGGCCACCGTGGCTCACGTCGTGGGAGGCAAGCACGTGGTCCTCGTCGGCCACCTCGGCGATGGTCTGGACGAGTCCCGTGGGGTCGGCCGGCAGTTCGGGGAAGGCGTCGGTCCCGCCAAAGAGGGCGGTGTACTCGGAGCCGCCCAGTCGCGGGTCGGCTTCGCCCTCCAGTGCGAGGTCACCGACGACGACGAGGGTCCCCTCGCCGGAGAGGTCCATCGGTGGGGCGTCGTACCCCTCCTTGACCCCCACCAGCGCGAGCGTCGGCGTCGGCGGGATGGGGCCTGTGGCCGAGTCGTTGTACAGCGAGACGTTCCCGCCGACGACCGGCACGTCGAGTTCACTGCACATGTCCGCCAAGCCGTCGACGATACCCTTGAAGCCGCCGTAGACGTCGGGCTTCTCGGGGTTGCCGCCGTTGAGGCAGTCGACCGCGGCGTGGGGGACCGCGCCCTTGGCGGCGACGTTCGTGGCGTTCTCCAGCGCGACGGCGCGAGCGCCTTCGTACGGCGCGGCGTCGGTCCAGTTGGGGTCCGCGCCGGCCGAGAAGGCCAGCCCGGTTCCGGACTCCCGAATCGCGAGCAGGGCGGCGTCGTCGCCGGGCAGCATACTCGTCCGGACCTGGACTTCGTGGTCGTACTGACGATACACCCATCGTTTCGAGGCGGTGTTCGGGCTGGCGACGATGCGGTCGAACGCTTCGTCCATCGCCATCGTCGGCAGGTCCCGCTCCTGAATCGGCGGCTCCTCGCTCGGGAGGTCGTTCATCGGTGCGCCCTCGCCGAGGAACTCGGCGTCCACGTCGACGACCGTCTCGCCCTCGAACGTGCAGACGTAGTTCGTGCCGGCTCCGGTGAGTTCGCCGATGACCGAACAGCCGAGGTCGTAGCGCTCGGCCAGTTCGGCCACGCGGTCGACGTTCTCCGGTCGGACCTCGTAGACCATCCGCTCCTGGCTCTCGGCCAGCAGATACTCCATGGCGTTCATGTTCGGCTCGCGCTCGTGGACGCGCTCTAGCTCGATGCGGGCACCCAGGCCGCCCTTCGCGACCAGTTCGGAGGAGGCCCCGCCCAGGCCAGCCGCGCCCAGGTCTCGGGCCGACTCTAGCAGCTCCTCGTCCAGCAGCGCCTCGTTGCACTCGATGAGCAGCTTCTCCGCGTAGGGGTCGCCGACCTGGACCGCCGGACGGTCCTCGGTCTCGGCGTCCTCGGCGAGGTCTTCGCTGGCAAAGGAGGCACCACCGAGACCGTCACGACCGGTCGAGTTCCCGACCAGGACCAGCTTGTTGCCCGGCTCCTGGGCCTCAGCGGTGATGGTCCGTTCGGGCTCCAGCAGGCCGATACAGGAGACGTTGACAAGCGGGTTGCCCTCGTAGTCCTCGTGGAATGCGACCGACCCAGTCACCGTGGGGACGCCGATACAGTTGCCGTAGTGGGAGATGCCCTCGACGACGCCCTCGAAGAGGTACTGGGAGTGTTCGCGCTCGAAATCGCCGAAGTACAGACAGTCGGCCAGCGCGATGGGGTAGGCACCCATCGAGAGAGTGTCCCGGACGATGCCACCGACGCCGGTGGCCGCCCCGTCGAACGGGTCGACGTAGGAGGGGTGGTTGTGGGACTCGACGCCCATCGTTATGTACATCTCGTCACCGTCGTAGGTCGGCAGAGAGACGACGGCGGCGTCGTCACCGGGACCGATGACGACCTGGTCACCCTCACTGTCGAAGGCGGTCAGGAGCGGACGCGAGGAGCGGTAGGCACAGTGCTCGCTCCAGAGGTTCTCGAAGAGCGCGGCCTCTGCTCGCGTCGGCTCCCGACCGATTTCCTCGACCACGATGTCGTGGTCGCTGTCGGACAGGCTCATTAGGTGTGCGTGGCCCCCGGCCGGCTAAATCGCTTTCCATGCGGGCGCGACATACCGTCGGTTGTAACGATCTTTCGGTGAGTTGCCGGGCCGGTGCTGGCAACTCACGGAGATGGCTTACAACCGACCGTATCAGTGACCGAATCAGTCGGTGGGCTCGGCGACCAGGCTGTCGACGTACGCCGTCCACCCCTGACGGAGGTCGTCATTGACGTCCATCTCGAGTGCGACGGCCATACCCGTCGACCCGTCGGCCGCCGCCAGCAGGAACGCGGCGGTCGCGCGTGGCTCGACGGGCCGGAACACACCCTGCTCGACCCCGGCGGCGACGATATCGGTCAGCGCGTCCAGACACGCCGTCTCCAGCTCCAGCAGCGGCGCCCGGAGCGTCTCGTTGTACGGCGCGTGCGAGAGCAGCTCCATGATGGCGACGGCGATACCAGCGTAGTCGTGTTCGGGGGTCCGAAAGAGGAAGTCACAGGCGTCACGCAACGCCGCTTCCGGGTCGTCGGCGTCGACCCCCAATAGGTCCTCGCTCAGGTAGTCGGCGGCGCGGTCGAGGAAGGCCGCAATCATCTCGTCTTTCGTGTCGAAGTAGTAGTAGAGCCCCGCCTCGCTGTTCTCGTACTCCTCGGCGATTTTCGCCGTGGTCAGCCGCTCGTAGCCGTGCTGAGCGAGGGCTCGCTGGACCGCGACGGCGACGCTCTCACGAGCGTCCGGGTCCATATCGGGGCTCGTCATACGACCAAGTATACGCTCAGTCGTTTGAGCGTTTCGTTGTTATGTGACAGGGCCTTTTTTCCGCTCGGTGCCGAAGGTGACATATGGTCCTCCCGCTGGAGATGGGGTGGCGCCATCTCCTCTTCGAGAACTGGCCCGTCGACCCGGCACTCATGGACTCGCACCTGCCCGAGCCGTTGACCCCGGACACACACGACGGGTCGGCGTGGCTGTCGGTGGTCCCCTTCACGAACGTCGATGTCCGGCCGAAGGGGCTCCCCCGGTGGGCCAGCGTGCCGTTACCCGAACTCAACGTTCGCACCTACGTCACGCGCGATGGTGTCCCGAGCGTCTACTTTTTCAGCCTCGACGCACAGGGCATCAGCAGCGTCGTCGGCGCGCGGCTCTTTCACCACCTGCCGTACTACTACGCGCGCATCTCGCTTTCGTGGACGGACGGTCGCGTCCAATTCAGCAGCCGGCGCAAACACCCGGGCGCGCGACCAGCCCACTACGAGGCGACCTACTGGCCGACCGGCGAGCCCTTCAGCGCCCCCGAGGACCCGCTGGGCGAGTTCCTCGTCGAGCGCTACCGGTTCTACACCGAGGCGCCGGACGGCACCCTCCGGTACACCGACGTCTCCCACGACCCGTGGACGCTGTATCCCGCAACCGCGGAGGTCGAGACCGACACGCTCTGCTCGGCGGACGGGTTCGACCGGCCCGACAGCGACCCGGTCTACTTCTACAGCCCGGGACTCGACGTGGTCGCCGAACCCAGCAGACTCGCTCCGTCGGAGGGCGAGCCGTGAGCGACGGTGGCGACCACCCCGTCTTGCTGTTCGACGGCGTCTGCAATCTCTGTAACGGCGTCGTCCAGTTTATCATCCCGCGTGACCCCGAGGGCCGAATCCGCTTCGCCCCGTTGCAGTCGGCGGCGGGGAAGGCGTTGCTGTCGGGCCACGGGCTCCCGCCGAGTGACCTCGACAGCGTCGTCCTCGTCGCGGACGGCGAGGTGTACCGGAAATCTAACGCGGTCATCCGTGTCGCCGAACTGCTCGGCTGGCCCTACCGCGCCGCGGCGGTGGGCCGCGCCGTTCCCGAATCGGTTCGAGACACGCTGTACGACGTCATCGCCGCCAACCGGTACGACGTGTTCGGCCGGAAGGACCAGTGTATGCTGCCCGACGACGACGTCAGTGACCGATTTCTCGACTAGTCGAAAAGCTCCAGTACGGTCCGGGCCGCCGCGGCCCTGTCGGCGGAATCGCACAGCCCTGCCCTCGGGGCCGCGAGCAGCCCGTCGACGAGGCGCTCGCTCAACGCCTCGACGGCGGCCCGTTGCTCGTCGGTGAGGTCGCCCTCTTCCCGCAGCTTTGACAGTGCCTGCTCCAGTTGCTCGGTCCTGACCGCCGCTGCTTCGCGGTCCAGCCGATCTCGCGCCGTCGCCACGCCGGTCGACTCCGGCTCGTCCTGTACTGCCATCGTCGGTCAGGTGCCAGCCAGGCGGTCCGAGTACAGCGAGTAGGTCATCACCAGGAACCCGGCCGCCGTGAAGATGCTCTCGACAGTGGTGCTCACCACGAGGGGGACCCCCGCGAGCTGGTTCAGGCTTCCCGCCAGCACCGCGCCGGCGGTGACCAGCCCGATACCCACCGAGAGGACCCGCATCGCCGTCGAGCCGGTACGTCTGTACGCTCTATGCGTCAGCGTCGTCACCACCACCCCACAGGCGAGGGTGAGTGTCTTGGCCGCCACCAGGAAGATCGTACTGAGCGAGGCCATCTTACGTGGTACTGCTACCCGCTGAAATAAATACGGTCGTCCGCGTTGTCAGAAACTGGGAACGCTAGCGCGCGTACAGCGAGTAGAGGATGACGCCGAGACCCACTGCGGTCATTGAACTGGAGATGAAGACGCTGGTGTAGAGCAGGTCCTCGGCGAAGTACATCTCCGCGACCAGGTCGAGCGCCCCTCCGAGTATCGCGCCGACGGTGATGACACCGAACCCCAGCGTGAGCCACCAGTGCTGTGCAGCGCCGGTCCGTCTGTAGGTCTTATACGAGAAGTACGTAATCAGCCCGCCCAGGACGAGGATGAGCGTCTTCGCGACAACGATACCAATCTGCGAGCTTGGGATGTGTACCATAGTTAGGTCTCCTTTCGAATTTCCGACCAGAGGTTCTCCAGGCGCTGGTCCGGCGACCGGGCCCGGTGAGCGATATCGACCTCGAACTCGCGAGCCTCGTCCAGCGCGATGACGACCTCCTCGAAGTCGATAGCGTAGCGGCTGGCGTGCTGGCCGTCCGACCGGACCTCGACGCCCTCGTACAGCAACGAGGAGTCCGTGAGCAGTTCCAGCTTCCGGTAGGTCGTCGAGAGCGGGACCCCGCTTGCCTCCGATATCTCGTTTGCGGTCATCGGTTCCGCCAGCACGCTGACGATCGACCGACAGTCCTCGTCGTCCAGCGCGTCGAGCACCGTCGTCAGTGTCGGCGTCTCCTCGTCGGCCACGGGGTCCCGGACCATCCTTGACAGGCGTTCTTGTCGCGACGGGTTTAGTCTCACCGGCTCGCCTGTCAGACTACCGCTATGTGGCGGTTTCGGCGATTTGACACGCTGATTCGTGGCCGCTGAATATAAACGATGCTGCGATTATCAGTGGCCGGGAACGGTTCCGTCGGTCCGGGAACGCCCATCGGAGGGTTTGACCCCCCGCCGAGAAATACCACCTATGACCGACCAAGCCGAGCCTCGCAGGCCCTCGGCGGGCCGGGTCGGGACACCCCCCGCCGGTTCCCAGTCGCTGAGAACGCACTGGCAGCGTTTTTTCCAGACGACCCCTGGCACCGGTATGGACACGCTGGAAACCGTCGACGCCCCGCGCGGAGACACCACTCGCGAGTGGGAAGTATTCTGCCGCGAGACCGAATCGGAGCCGCTCACCCACGTCGGCAGCGTGAGCGCACCGACGGCCGCCGTCGCCAGGGACCAGGCCGCGACGCTGTTCGGGCACGCGGCCACAGCGCTGTGGCTGTGCCCGGCCGACGAGACGGTCCGGGTCCAGGAGCAGGCGCTTGGCGTCGGTGAGACAACGGCAGCCGAGCCGGACGACAGTGAGTCGGCACCTACGATGGATGAAGACCGGATGAACGCCGAGACGCTGCGGGGTGAAGCCGAATGATATCCGTCTCCAAACTGCTGACTGGGCTGGACGCCGAGGGCGACGGGCTGCGGTACGACGCGGCCGAGGAGTCGACGAAGCGCCAGATACGGAATCGGAAACAGCGCCGCCCAGTCGTCGTCTGGAACGTCACCAAGCAGTGTAACCTCTACTGTGACCACTGCTACGCCGCCGCCGACACCGAGATCGCCGACGGGGAGCTGTCGACTGCCGAAGGGAAGGCACTCCTCGACGACCTCGCCGACTACGGCGCGCCAGTCGTCCTGTTCTCGGGTGGCGAACCTCTCGTCCGAGAGGACCTGGAAGAACTCGTCGCGTACGCGGCCGACGCCGGTATCAGGCCGGTGCTCTCGACGAACGGGACGCTGCTCACGCCCGGTCGGGCTCGGTCGCTCCGCGATGCGGGGCTGGCCTACGCCGGCGTCTCCGTCGACGGGCTGCCAGAGCGAAACGACGACTTTCGCGGCGTCGAAGGCGCCTTCGATGGCGCGCTCCAGGGAATCGAGAACTGCCTCGACGCCGGCCTGAAGACCGGCCTGCGCTACACCATCACCGAGCGCAACGCCGCCGACCTGGAGGGCGTGGTCGACGTGCTGACCGACGTCGGCGTCGACCGGTTCTGCTTCTATCACCTGGACTACGGCGGTCGGGGGACCGAAATCGTCGACGCGGACCTCTCGCCCGCGGACCGCCGCGAGGCCGTCACACAGGTCTGTGACATGACCCGCGAATATCACGCCCGTGGCGAGGAGATAGAGACGTTGCTGGTGGGCAACTACGCCGACGCAGCCTATCTGGTGGAGTACGCCCGGGAACACATGGGCGAGGCCCAGGCTCGACGGGTCTACGAGTACCTCCGGGTCAACGGCGGCGACCCGACCGGTGAACGGGTCGCCGACATCGACTACCAGGGGAACGTCCATCTCACGCAGTTCTGGCAGGGCTACTCGCTTGGGAACGTCCGGGACCGCTCCTTTGGCGCCATCTGGGAGGACGAGTCGAACCCGCTCCTGGGGGCGCTCCGCAATCGCGAGGCCCACCTCTCGGGGCGCTGTGCGGACTGCCGGTACGCCGAGGTGTGTCGCGGCGCCTCCCGGCTCCGTGCGCTGACGGTCGAGAACGACCCTTTCGCACCGGACCCGCAGTGCTATCTGACCGACGACGAGGTGCGTGGTTCGAGGCCCTTCGACGGGGTGGTGTCTGACTGAAACGCGGACCGGGGCGCTTTTGCCCCATCCATTGCTACCTCAGGGCGTGCTGTCGGTCGAGCTTCACACACACTCGTCGCTGTCCCACGACGGCCGGGACCCAATCGAGTTGCTCCTCGAACAGGCCCGCGCCGTGGGACTGGACGCCCTGGCCGTCACGGACCACGATGAGCTCGAAGCCAGCCTTCGGGCCGCCGAGCTGGCCCCTGACTACGGGCTGGTGGGTATCCCCGGGATGGAGGTCACCTGCGAGGCCGGACACGTCCTCGCGCTCGGTATCTCAGAGGCGATTCCGCCGGGGCTGTCCTTCGCCGCAACGCTCGACCGCATCCGCGAGCAGGGCGGGCTGGCCGTGGTTCCCCATCCGTTTCAGGAGTCACGCCACGGCGTCCTCGACAAGATATCCAAGGAGGAGCTCGCGACCGCCGACGCTATCGAGGTGTACAACTCCCGCCTGCTCACCGGGCGCTCGAACCGACAGGCCGAACGGTTCGCCAGACGGCGGGGGCTGCCGATGACAGCCGGCAGCGACGCCCACATCGCCGAGATGGTCGGACAGGCGGTGACGACGGTCGACGCCGACGAGGCGTCGGTCGCCGCGATTCTTTCCGCCATCCGCGAGGGACGGACCACCGTCGAGGGAGAACGAACGCCGTGGCGCATCAGCTTGCGGCAGGCTGCCGGCGGCGTCAAGCGCCGGATTACGGGCCGCCTGAACGGCTTGCTGGAGTGACCGATGCGGGGTGCACCGGAAGATATCGTTCGCGAGGCGCTGACTAGTGGCGACCCGCTACCCGGCACGACCGGCTTCGCCGGTGCGGTAGACGGCGTGCTGGTCAGGGACGTCCTCGGCCGGGAGCCGCTGTTCGTCGGGACCGACCCGGACAACGGGGACTGGAGCCACGATCTCGCCGACCTGACGGCGCCCCAGTTGTTCCCGGCCGGACGGGTACTGGGTACCGGCGAGCTTCGAGAGGCCTGGACGCTTCCCGACCCCGAGCCCTTCGACGACCGGGCGACCGCCGTCGAACACGTCCGTGAGGCCGTCGAGACGAGCGTCGACGCGGTCGAGACCGACGGCCTGGCCATCGCCTTCTCGGGTGGGGTGGACTCCGCACTGCTTGCCGCTCGCCTCGACGCGCCGCTGTACGTCGCCGGCTTCCCCGAGAGTCACGACGTCGAAGCAGCACGGTCGGCCGCCGACCTGCTGGACCGCGAACTTCGAGTCGTCGAACTCACCCACGACGCAATCGAGCGGGCGGTTCCCGAGATCGCTGCCGCGACGGGACGGACCGACGCGATGTCGGTCCAGATTGCCCTGCCGCTGTATCTCACGGCCGAGCGCGTCGCCGCTGACGGGTTCGACCGCCTCGCACTGGGCCAGGGCGCCGACGAGCTCTTTGGCGGCTACGCCAAGGTCGAGAAGGCACCCGAGGACCCCCGCGTCGAGGCCGACACTGTCCGGGGTGCCCAGCGGGAGGTCATCGACACGCTGCCGGACCAGCTCCCGCGGGACGTGCTGGCGCTGCGCGGGGCTGGGGTCGAGCCAGTGACACCGTTGCTCCACGACCGCGTGGTGTCCGTGGCGCTGCGGCTCGACGACCAGATGCTCGTCGACGGGGAGACCCGCAAGTGGGCGCTCCGACAGGCCGCGCTGGGGTCACTGCCCGAGGCTATCGCGATGCGGGACAAGAAGGCCGCCCAGTACGGTTCGCTGGCCGCACGCGAACTCGACCGGCTGGCCCGCCAGGCCGGCTACAAGCGCCGGATGGACGACCACGTCGGGCAGTACATCGACTCGCTCCTGTAGCGAACGGACGGCCAGCGGCGAGACACGGACCGGTCGGCCGCCGACGTAGCTAGGCCGGCCCGCGGCAGTTCTCAGCGCATAGGCGTGGGTGGTCACGTGCTCGTATTTGAAGCTACGGCCGGCGCCCAGCCACTGGGCTCTCTGCCACGAGTAATTAAATATAATTAGTTTTTAGTTCGGGCAGGTGGTAGAAAATCGCAAATGACAGTCGCTCGTCACGCAGAGACAGCTTCGACAGGCCAACAACAGTGCCAGGTCGTCCATCTGGACTGGAGGTGAACAGCCGTGGTACAGCACCGGCGGTCCCTCGTCAAGGCCGTCAGCTACCGGCTGTTCGCGACCTCTGTCGTCTTCGCCATCGCGTTCATCTTTACGGGTGAGCTGGGGTCGTCCGCGAAAATCGGACTCTCGGCGGCCGTCGCGAAGACGCTACTGTACTATCTCTGGGAGCGCCTCTGGACCGCCATCGACTGGGGGACCGAGCCGGCGTAGGTCAGCGGTCGCCGACGGTCTCGATGGCCCGTCGGCCGATTTCCACCACGTCCGCCGGAATCTCGTCGCTGCGGGCGCGCAGTTCCTCGGCGGTGAACCACGTCCAGTCCTCGGCCGGCTGTTCGCCGGGACCCGGATTGATGTCCCTGGCCGGCGCGGCGCCGTAGAAGATGAAATCGATGTGCTGGTGGCCCACCTCGCCGTTCTGGTCGACGTTGATATCCTCGACCAGGAAGTGCTGGGGCTGGGGAATCGACCGAACTGTCTCGCTCGTAATCGCCTCCTGTGGCGCGACGAGGTCGACTGCCATCCCTAGCTCCTCCGCTGTCTCCCGGAGTGCGGCTTCGTGGGGGAGTTCGTCCCGGTCGAGGTGACCGCCGGCGGGCAGCCACATCTCCAGCTTGTCGTGTTCGTGCAACGCGACGGCCCCGTCGTGGACGGCGTAGATAGTCGCGACGAAATGCCGAGTTGTCTCCATGGGCGCGTCGACGTGTCCAGGGGAAAACTGCGTTTCGGAGTGTCGTATCCGGTATAACGTATTCGTCCAGCAAAAGGCCGCGGTTAGTAGGTGCTCACTGAAGAGACCGAACCTAGGGGTGGACGCTGTCCTCGGCTTCCAGCAGCTCGTGGTAGCGGTTCCGAATCGTCACTTCGGAGATACTCGCGACCTCGCTGACCTCGCTCTGGGTGACCTTCTCGTTTGTCAGCAGCGAGGCGGCGTAGACGGCCGCCGCAGCGAGACCGACCGGCGATTTCCCGGAGTGAACGCCTTCCTCTTTGGCGTTCTGGAGAAGCTGTCGTGCGCGGCGTTCGACCTCCTCGGAGAGTTCCAGGTCGGAGGCAAAGCGGGGGACGTAGCTCTCGGGGTCGGCAGGCTGGATTTCCAGCGAGAGTTCCCGGACCACGTAGCGGTAGGTGCGGGCGATCTCGTCCTTGTCGACGCGGGAGACGTTAGCAATCTCGTCCAGCGAGCGGGGTGTCCCCGCCTGGCGGGCGGCGGCGTACAGCGACGCCGTCGAGACGCCCTCGATGGACCGGCCCGGCAGCAGGTCCTCGTCCAGCGCCCGGCGATAGATGACGCTCGCGGTCTCCCGGACGTTCTCGGGCAGCCCCAGCGCGGAGGCCATCCGGTCTATCTCACCGAGGGCCTGCTTGAGGTTGCGTTCTTTGGAGTCGCGGGTGCGGAAGCGTTCGTTCCAGGTCCGCAGGCGCTGCATCTTCTCGCGCTGGCGTGAGGACAGGGAGTTACCGTAGGCGTCCTTGTCCTGCCAGCCGATGTTGGTAGACAGCCCCTTGTCGTGCATCATGTTGGTCGTCGGGGCGCCGACGCGGGACTTCTGGTCTTTCTCTTTGGAGTCGAACGCGCGCCACTCGGGGCCTGGGTCGATTTCGTCTTCCTCGACGACCAGACCGCAGTCTTCACAGACAGTCTCGCCGCGTTCACTGTCGGAGAGCAGCGAGCCACCACATTCTGGACAGACCAGTGACTCGTCTTCCTCGGTCTGCTCCTCTTCGGTTTCGCGCTCACTCGTGTATCGACGGATGGTGGTATCGGTCATTGGTTGGGCGAACAGGCGGGTCTGGGGACCCGAGAAACGTCTCTTGTACCCTTCTGTTGTGGCCTGAGCAACTTAAAACTTTTCCCAAATCACAAAGCTATGATTTTGTTTTCCGAACCAGTGTTCGCGGTACCGGCGCAAATTACTGTTGCACGGTGAACCACCCCAAAGAGTTGGGCTCGCGGTTCCGAAACGCTTACCGCCGGGCCAGTACTCGAAAATCGCATGAGCGACAACGCTGTCGACGGCGACGAGGTCGCCCACATCGCCGACCTCGCCCGCATCGACTTAGAGGAGGCGGAGGTCGAGCGGTTCACCGAGCAGTTCGGCGAGATTCTGGCCGCGTTCGAGGCCCTCGACGAGGTGCCAGAGACCGAGCGCGAGGCCGACCTGACCAACGTGATGCGCCCCGACGAGGTCCGCGAGTGTCTGACCCAGGAGGAAGCGCTCCAGAACGCCCCCGACTCGGAAGCCGGACAGTTCAAAGGTCCGAAGGTGTCGTAGATGGGCGACTACAACGCCTACATCGCCACCGACACAATCGAGGGCACCGACGACGGCCCACTCGCCGGCCGCACCGTCGCGGTCAAGGACAACATCTCCACGAAAGACGTCCAGACGACCTGTGGCTCGGCGATGCTCGACGGCTACGTCCCGCCCTACGACGCGACGGTCGTCGAGCGGCTCAAAGACGCTGGCGCAACCATCCCCGGCAAGACGAACATGGACGAGTTCGGGATGGGGACGACCACGGAGACGTCGGCATACGGTGCCGTCGAGAACCCGGTGGCGGAGGGTCACGTTCCCGGGGGCTCCTCCGGTGGCTCCGCCGCGGTGGTCGCCGCCGGCGACGCGGACATGGCGCTTGGCTCCGACACCGGTGGCTCGATTCGCTGTCCCGCCGCGTTCTGCGGCGTCGTCGGTATCAAACCGACCTACGGGCTGGTCTCGCGGTACGGACTCGTGGCCTACGCCAACAGTCTCGAACAGATCGGTCCCATCGCCCCCTCCGTCGAGGACGCGGCCGAACTACTGGAGGTCATCGCCGGTCCCGACGAGCGCGACGGCACTACCCGCGATGCGACCGACCACGGGAGCGACTACGACTTCGCGGCGGCCGCCGACGGCGACGTGGACGGGCTCTCCATCGGCGTCCCGACCGAGCTCCTGGACGGGGCCGACGAGGCCGTCGTCGAGACGTTCTGGGATGCTATCGACGACCTCCAAGCACAGGGCGCGAGCTACCACGAGGTCACGCTGCCGAGCGTCGAACACGCCGTCGAGGCCTACTACGTCATCGCCATGAGTGAGGCGTCCTCGAACCTCGCTCGCTTCGACGGGGTCCGCTACGGCAAATCAGGCGGCGAAGGGAACTGGAACGAGAGTTTCGCGCAGGCCCGCGAGGAAGGCTTCGGCGAGGAGGTCAAACGCCGTGTCCTGCTTGGCACCTACGCGCTCTCGGCGGGCTACCACGACAAGTACTACAAGAAGGCCCAGGACGCCCGTGCGTGGGTCAAGCAGGACTTCGACGAGGCCCTTTCCGACGCCGACGTGCTCGCCTCACCGACGATGCCAGTGCCACCGATGAAACGCGGCGAGAGTCTGGACGACCCGCTGACGATGTATCTCGCCGACGCCAACACGACCCCGGTGAACCTGGCGAACCTGCCGGCTATCTCGGTTCCGGCCGGTGAGACCGACGACGGGCTCCCCGTCGGCCTCCAGCTCGTCGGGCCGGCCTTCGGTGAGAAGACGATTATCCGCGCGGGCAGCGCGCTGGCCTAATAACACCGAACTCGCGCCACCGGCGCGAGTTCGGCCTTTTTCGCCCACGTTTTTGCCGCGAGTGGTATCCACAGCGAACAGAGTGAGCGAGGATACCCGAGCGGGAAAAAGGTGGTTGCGCGAGAAGACGATTGTCCGGGCAGGCAGCGCGCTTCCCTGACGGCGCGACAGTCGAACTGGTACGTTTTTACGGGCCGACTCTCTCTGTCGGAGTATGAGCGCCCTCGACTTTATTCGCTGGCCGCTGGTGGCGAAATCCGTCGCCGCAGGTACCGGTCTCGGGAGCATCTACGGCGTCGCAACGGGTGATTTCGTCTTCGGTCTCGTACTGGGGGCCATGTCGGGCCTTGGCTTCGCCATCGGCCGGTCTTACACCTCGTAGCGACCGTCTCTGCTGACGTTTTCTTACCGCAGGACCGCGTCGTACACCTCGACCAGCCGGTCGACGGCGTGACCGACGCTGACCGTCTCGCGCCGGGCCAGGCAGTGGTCCCGAAGTGTCGCCCGCTCGTCGAGCACCCGCTCGATGGCGCGCTGGAACCCGTCCATGTCGCCCTCGTCGTAGCTGTAGCCGGTCTCGCCGTCGTCGATAGTGTCGCTGAGAGCGCCCGCGTCGACGCCGGCGACGGGCGTCCCACAGCAGTTGGCTTCCAGCGCGACCAGCCCCTGGGTCTCGACCGGGCTCGGGAAGGCAAAGACGTCGAGTGCCGCGTAGAAGGCCGGGAGCTCCTCACGGTCCAGAAAGCCCAGGAAGCGGACGTCGAGGTCGCTGGTCGCGGCCGCCGATTCGAGGTCCTCGCGGGCCGGCCCGTCGCCGCCGAAGACGACGGTCACGTCCAGCCCGGCACAGGCCGTGAGGATGTCTCCCAGACACTTCTCGTGGCCGTGTCGACCGGTGTAGCCCACCAGCGGGCCGTCGGGCAGGTCGTATCGCTCACGGAAGTCGTTGGCCTCGGGCGGGGCGAAAAAGTCCGTGTCGACACCGTTGGAGACGACCTCGACGGCCGTGTCGGCACCCAGCGTCCGGCGAACGTAGTCCGCGGTGCGCTCGGTCGGCGTGATGACGCGGTCGGCGCCGTCGAGATACCACCGCTCGTACTGCTCGGCGCTGGACTGGACGGCCGACTCGACGACGCCCGTCGTCGAGACGTATTCGGCGTACTCGCCGGTCGGGGTGTGATACGACGTCACGAGCGGCGCGTCTATCTTCCGGGCCAGACGCTTGCCGGCCATCCCCAGGCTGAAAGCGGTGTGGGCATGGACCACGTCGGCGTCGCGGACCTTGCTCGGTATCTGTGGCATCCCGAGCCGGTACCCCTCGTAGAACGGGAACGGGAGACTCCGGACTGGATACTCGCCAGCCACGGGGACGTGGTCGCTCTGCGGGTAGACCACGTCCATGCGGCCGCCGCGGGCCTGCCACTGGTCGCGCCACGTCTGGACCGTGTAGGTCACGCCGTTGACCGTCGGGAGGTAGGTGTCGGTGAACGCAGCGACCTGCGGCAGTGCCATGGCGACGGCGTAGACAGACCAGCGGCTAAACCCTTGCCATTGGCGGCTGGGGGACGAGCGGTGTATTTTTCACTGCTGACACGCAGCATGTGCCAATGGGCACAGACCGCTGGCTGCTGGCGTGGGCGCTTGGTTCGGTCGCACTCGGTGCGACCTCGCTGTTGATTCCGCTCTACTTCGTCACCATCGGCGGCAGCACGCTCCTGCTCGGAGTGCTGGCCGGGACCGCCGCCGCGGCCGGTGCGCCCGGTGCGCTGCTCTTTGGCCGGCTCGCCGACCGCGGCGGGTCGCGTCGGGTGCTCGTGCTGGTCGCACTCGGGCTGGCCGCCGCCGCTATCGCGGTCGTCTCGGCGACCGAGTCCGTCCCAGTCGTCATCGCCGGCAACGCCGTCCTGTGGTTCTCCGCGGGCGCGGCCGCGCCGGTGCTCACGCTGCTGGTCACGGTTGGCTCGCTCGAACGCGACTGGCCGAACCGCTTCGGGGCCCTCAACCGGTATCAGGGCTGGGGCTGGGCCGGCGGCCTCGTCCTCGGGCTCGCGTGGACGACACTGCTCTCGGGCCCGCTCGGCGTCGTCGCAGCCCAGCAGACGCTGCTGTGGGTCTGTGCGGGCATCACGGCTCTCGCCGCGGTGCTTTCCGCCAGGTGGCTCCCCGCCGAGCCGAGCGGTGCCAGCCAGCCGCGCCCGAGCCGCATCGCCCGCGCACTGGCCCGGTCGCGTCGACTCCCGGTGCGCAGCGCCACCCTCCCCATCGGGCCGGGACGGCTCTACTGGCTAACCCGGTCGCTCCACCCCCGCCAGCTCGCGGCCCGGCTCACGCCGTCGCTGTCGCTGTACTTCGTCGCCGTCCTCGCCGTGTTTACCGGCTTTGGCGTGTTCTGGGGGCCCCTGCCCTCGTATCTGGCCGGGACGCTCGGCTACAGCTCCGGCGTCGTCTTCGCCCTGTATCTGCTCTCCAGTCTGGGCTCGGCACTGTGTTACGGTCTCGCCGGGCGTCTCGCCGAGCGGTACGACGCCATCGGCCTCCAGACCACCGGCCTGCTCGGCCGAGCAGTGCTGCACCCGGCGGTCGCCGTCGTCGGGCTCGCGGTCCCCACCGGTGCCCTTGGGCTGCTTACCAACGGCGTCGTCTTCGTCGGCATCGGCGTCGCGTGGGCTGTCGTCGCTATCACCGCCGCAGCTATCGTCACCCGGCTCGCGCCCCCCGCGATACGTGGCGAGGCGCTCGGACTGTACACCGCGCTCTCGGGACTGGCGACGGGCTTGGGCTCGGTACTGGGCGGCTGGCTGGGCGGCTACAGCTTCACGCTCACGTTCGGCGTCGCCGGTGGGTTCGTCCTCGTCGGTACCGCACTCGTGGCGCTGCTCTGGCGGCGCGCCCCCGAAGACGCACCAACCGTCGCGACACCGAGTGAGAGCCTCTAGACCAGTCCCTCGTACACCTCGACCAGCCGGTCGCCGACGCGGTCGAGGCCGTGTTCGCGGGCCGTCGCCGTCGCGTTCTCGCCCAGGCGCTCACGCAGTTCGGGGTCTGCTTCGAGCCGTTCGAGCGCCTCGCGGAACTCCCCCTGGTCGCTGCAGATGAGACAGTCGTGGCCGTCCTCGTAGTACTCCCGGAAGACGGGGATATCCGAGAGGACGACGGCCTTCCCGCAGGCCATCGCCTCCAGGACGACGATACCCTGGTTCTCGACCTTCGAGGGGAAACAGAAGACGTCGCCCGCGCCGTAGGCCCCGCGGATGTCCTCGACCCAGCCGGTGAAGGTGACGTTCTCGGGCGGGTCGCTGGTCCACTTCCTGACCGCGTCGGAACCGTGTGGCCCGTCGTCGTAGGTGCCAAACCAGGCGAAATCGTAGTCCGTCTGCTCGGCCAGCTCGCAGAACGTCGTCAACCCCTTGCGCTCGAAGACGCTCCCGACGGCGAAGACGACCATCCCCTCCAGGTCGTAGCGGTCGCGGTACTCCTCGCGGTAGTTCTCGAACCCCTGCAACGGTTCGGTGTCGATACCGTTCGTCACGGACTCGATAGGGGCGTCGACGGGATAGTCCTCGAGGACACCCTTCGTGTACTCCGAGGGACACAGCACCTGGTCGGCCTGCGAGTAGAACCACTGCAGATACTCGCCAAGCGCCGGCGCGACCAGGTTCGAGCCGCGGAAGCTCCCCCGGAAGTCCTCGCGAGTGACGTGGGCGTGCAGGACGAGCGGGATATCGTTGCGCTTCGCGTGGCGGGCCACCGCGACCGACCCCGGACCGATCATGTTGCAGTGGGCGACGTCGTACGTCTCGAAGACCGGGTCGTCGAAGGCCAGCTTCCCGCCGACGGCCCACCCCGGATGGCCGTCCGTCCACGGGGACCGGACCACGTCGACACCGGCGTCGGCGAGCGCCTGGCGCTGGTGGTCGACCGAGGTGGCGATACCCGACCGGTCGAGCCGGTCTTCGAGTTCCAGATAGTTCAGGACGCGCACGACCGGTCGCTCACCGGCCGCGAGCAAAACGCTACCGCCTCGTCGGCGTTCGGAAGGTGTTTGGCCCCCGCGGCCGGACTCCCGACCGATGACAGACGAGGAGACCATCGCCCGCGAGCGCATCGAACGCCTGCAGTCGATGGCCCGCGAGGCCGTCCGCGAGAGGCGTGACGAGCGGGCCCGCGAGTACGTCCGGCGGGCACGCCGCATCGCCGAGCGGCACCGACTGCGCCTCCCGCGGGACTTTTCTCACTCTATCTGTCGCTCCTGCGATACGTTCCTCGTCCCCGGAAACAACGCCCGGGTGCGCACCCAGTCGGGCCACGTCGTCGTCACCTGTGACTGTGGGGAACAGGCACGCTATCCCTACGCATGACCCGTTGGTACGGGATTTAAATAACTCCATAGTCAGTGTCCGACTATGCCATCGAAATCTAGAAAACAGCGTATCCACGACCTCGACGCCACACTTCGAGTCGGCAAGAACGGAATCGAATCTGTCGCGGACGAACTCGGTAACCAGCTCGAGGACAGTCAGTTCGTGAAAGTGAAGTTCCTCCGTGCCGCTCGCGGCGGGACCACGACCGAGGAACTCGCCGACGACCTCGCCGACCACGTGTCCGCTGACGTCGTCCAGGTCCGCGGACACACGGCGGTGTTCGAGCGATAATGCAGGTCCCGGCGATTTCGGCGATACTCGACGATTTCCTGCCAGTTGGCGTCGCAGACACCATCGCGAGCCTCATCGTGTTCGTCGGGGCCTTCCTCGCCATTTACTTCGTCAGCAAGCTCGTGGTGACCCCGCTCCTCGACAGGTCGCTGGCGAGCCGCGAGCTCGATGCCCACGCGCGGAAACCGATACAGAAAGTCGCAAGCATCCTCATGTTGTTTGTCGCCGTCGCCGTCGCCTTCGGGATGGCTGGCTTCGAGGGGTTCCTGACATCGCTCGCGACCATCGGCGCCGCGGCCACGCTCGGTGTCGCCTTCGCGATGCAGGACGTGCTGAAGAACTTCGTCGCCGGCGTCTTCATCTTCACCGACAAACCGTTCCGCATCGGCGACTGGATAGAGTGGGACAGCAACTCGGGCGTCGTCGAAGACATCAGCCTCAGAGTCACCCGCGTTCGCACCTTCGACAACGAGCTCCTGACGGTACCGAACTCCAATCTGACCGACGACGTCATCAAAAACCCCGTCGCCAAGGACAAGCTCCGGCTGAAGTTCCTCTTTGGAATCAGCTACGACGACGACATCGACAAGGCGACCGACATCATCATGGAGGAGGCAGAGGCCCACGAGGGCATCCTCGCCGACCCCGAACCGTCGGTCCGCCTCACGGAACTGGGCGACTCCTCGGTCGGGCTGCAATCCCGCTTCTGGATTGACAACCCCAGCCGCGCCGACTGGGTCAAGACACGCGGCGAGTACGTCACGGCCGTCAAGCAGCGGTTCGACGAGGAGGACATCACCATCCCCTTCCCGAACCGCACTATCGGCGGCGGGCTGGAGATGGCCGGCCTCGACAGCGCGGTTACTGCGCAAGACTAGTTCGCTCGTTTATTCGAGGACGGATACGGTCCCCTCAAGCCTCCGTGTCGACCGGTTTCGCCGGCGACCCGTCGCTGCTATCGGCCATCCAGTAGCCGGTCGCCAGCCCGAAACCAGCCAGTCCGAGCCCGAGCATCGCAGCCCCGAAGGTGAAATCGCCCCCGACGGCGCTTCCGAGCATCATCCCGCCGAACGTGGCACCGCCGCCGAAGACGCCGGACGGGACCGACGGCACCGCGTCCCCCCAGACCAGTATCGGATAGCGGACACAGATTGCGGCCGTGAGGGCGTACGTGACGAAGATGCCAAGCAGTATGGTAACCGAGCGAGTCGTCAGTGCGACGAGAGCGGTGAGTGTGCCGGCAAACAGGACAGCGAGCACGTAGTGAACAGGGCGGCCCATGGGTGTCTCATCAATAGCGAGACACAAAGCCGTTCACACCGACACTACCGCAGTTCTCCGAGCAAGCCAGCTGACAGGCCAGGAGTGCGCTCTGTCGCACGACTCGGGGAAGGGCAGGATTGAAACAGGAGCATACCGCTCGCCGCTGGCGAGCGGTTTCCCCGGACGCGACTGCAAGGAGCGTCCGGCAGTTTTTCCCCAAGTTTTTGCGAGAGGGGTACCCGCAGCGAGCCGAAGGCTCGCGAGGATACCCCTCGACGTAAAAAGTGGTGGCGTATGAATGGAACGGACACCGGGATTGCCCGGCGTTCGGACGCGGGTAATCCCGTTTGCCTCCTCCACCCCGCGACCCCACGAGCGACGGGTGTTCGATGGTCCGCTGCTCACTTCCGTGCCTGGCGGGCTGCCATCGTTTAACCACGTGAGCGCATCCCTGCAGATGCGACCACGTGGACCGCCGTCCCCGTGGGACGAGGCTTCCACGTTGGCTCACGGGGTCCGCGTCCGTCTGACCGGACGCCCCCGGGTTCGGTCCCCGCTGATGACCATAGTGCGGGTACAGAGGGGGGCCAAACCCCCCGACCTAGTCCATCCTGAACTCCGCCACCGCACCATAAGGGCCTTTCGAAACTGGAAAACCGCACGCCGACGGGGGGCTGGCTCTCCGCGGGGCAGCCCCAAATCTCAGAGGAGGTCCAGCCCGACGGCAAACCAGACGGCGCCCAGTGGAATCGGGACGGCGGCGGTCACGACGGCCCAGCGGTGCTGTTCGATGAGCGTCGACTCGGTCAGCCCCAGCACCAGGCTGTTCGGGACAGTCGTCGCCCACAGGAGGGAGATACCGATAATAAAGACGCCCAGCACGAGCCCAGCGCCGGCAGCGAGACTGGGGTCTGTCCGGCCCTCGCGCCCGGCGGCGAGGACGATAATCGTAAGCAGTGCGAAGACGGCTGCGATAGCCGGTGAGAGCGCTCCGGCGCCGTAGTACGCGCCGACGGCGCTCGTCGTCTCGACGATGAGATACGGCACGACCAGAACCAGCAGGTAGGCGACACATCCGACGATACCGACCGTCGGGCCGGTCCGGAGCCCGTTCATACCCGCGCTGGGGCCGCGGGCGTCTTAACAGCGACGTTACGCTGGCGGCCTGAGGGCGACCGATGGCTGGCCTCGCCCGGCCTCTAGCGAAACCGGCAAATGGCCCCTGGACATACGCCGGGTATGGGCCTTGGTTCCACCACGAAGAAGCTCCAGAAGGTCGCCGACATGGCCGACGACCTCTACACGAAGCTGAACGAGCAACGAGAACAGCTTCAGGAGCTCCGGAGCACTGTCGAGGAGACCAGCGACCGCGTCGAGGATATCGACCGAGAACAGGCTGAACAGCGGGCGCTGCTCGAAGCTATCGCCGAGGAGCAGGGTCTCGATACGGACGCGATTCTCACCGAGGCAGTCATCGAGGACGCCGAGGCGACCGACGACTCCTCAACCGACGAGGCCGACACGACAGCAGAGAGCCAGTCCGCGCCCGAGACGACCGACTAGAGTGTCGCGGTCCGGGCGTCGGTGTCCGGCAGTGTCAGCGTCGCGGTCCCGTCGGCGTCGAGTTCGATAGTCCCGTCGAACAGCTGGTCGAGCGTGGAGAGGGTCTCAGCGTCGTGAGCAGTCGACTCGATGGTGTACAACCCCAGCCCGTCGACGTTCTCGACGCGGGAGGTGAACACGTGGAGGAACCGGAACACCGTCTGGAGGTTCGAGTACAGCAGCAGCGTCGTCAGTGAGTCGACCATGACGCGGTTGTGCTCGCGCTGTTGGTCAGTGTAAAACGACTGGATGAACTCCGAGAACTTGACGCCGATCTCGCTCAAGTCTCGCGGGGAGGATGCGTACGACGTCATGTCGATGTCGGTCGACCGGCCGATATGCTGGGAGACAGCGTCGACGATAGCGACCTCGGTCTCGCCGTCGACGAGGGGCCCGAACATATCGTGGACGCGGGCCGCACTGTCGCGCGTCGAGACGATAATCGTCCCCTCGTCGCGCCGGGCACCGACAGCGAGTGTCTCCATAGCCAGACTGCGCTTACCAGACAGTGGCGGTCCCGAAACCAGGAGATTCGTCCCCGGTGGAACCTGTGTGCCGCTGAACGGAGGACCAAGTTTGTACATAGACTGGGACGATAGGGCGGAAAGTACCACCAAGTGGCCCTGACATACATATAGATTTTTTGGCTTGCCTGGGTCGAAATTTACCATGTGACCAGATCACTGCCCCTGATTTATCCAGTGACAGCCGACCGCACAGTGTGTCGGACCCACATCGCCGATACGAATCGGTTGGTTTAAACCGAAACATCGGCCTATGTCTGAACACAGGGCGCTTAGCTCAGCCTGGACAGAGTGCTTGGCTTCGGACCAAACCGTCGGGGGTTCAAATCCCTCAGCGCCCGTAATTTCTGCGCGAACGACAGTGAGCGCTGAGGAGCGACTGCTGAGAGATTTGAACCCTGTCAGACGCGCAGCAGAGCGAGCAGTCTGGCTCCGGTTCAAATCCTGCAGCGCCCGTGAGTGCTGCATGAACGGTCGCCCGAGGGGCCGTTCCCACACAGTTATTTCCGTCGGGACACAGGAGCAGGTGTGACAGAGTGGCCACCGGCCGACCCCGCCGACGCTACGGCGGTCGCACAACACCGAGACGAACTGGTCGCAGCCGTCCGGGACCACGCGGGACAGATAGCCTACCAGCTGGCCCGCCTCCAGGGCGGGGACTACGGCTCCGCGACCATCGAGACAGACCGGGGCGAGTGGACCGTCAAGTACGAGGGTGGCGACCTGGAGTACCTGCGGTACGACCCGGGACGGGGCGACGAAGTGTACGTCATCTCGACCAAGCAACCGCCCGAGCCGGGGCCGTTGGCCGACGCGCTGGTCGACTACGACGCCTTCGTCGCGGGGTTCAACGACTTCGTCGCCACCCACGAGGGCGTCCTCGACGACGTCGCGACCGACTTTCCCGAGGTGGCGGCCACCGACGGCGTCGTCGCCGAGCGCGACCGCGTGCTCGACCGAATCCGGGACGTCTGTGACCGCATCGCTCGACAGCTCCAGCGCTACGAGGGCGGGGAGTACGGGACATTCACCGAGCGTGTCGACGGGACCCGCTGGGAGCTGAAGTGGGACGAGGACGGCGCGTCGTACCTCCGCGTCGGGGGTACCGGCGGGCTGTATCTGCTCTCGCAGTACGAGCCCCCGTCGGCGGCCGACATCCGCGAGTACGCGCCGCAGTTTTCGGCCTTCGTCAAAGCGTACAACGACCACGTCGCGGCGCTGGAGTCGGACCTGGAGACCGTCGAGCTGTAAATTGTCGTGTCGGTACATCTATACGCGGCGAGACCGGCAACCGAACGTGGATTCTAACGACGTCCGGGAGGCGTGGGCCGACCGGTCCGGCGAGTACTCGCCGACGTACTACGCCCACTACGGCCCGGACGAGACGAGCGAGTTGGTGCGGTCGAAGATTGCGACGTACTGCGGTGCGGAGGCCCGCGTACTGGAGGTCGGCTGTGGCGTCGGCCGACACCTCGCAGCGCTGGAAGACGCTGGCTTTGCGAACCTCGCGGGCGTCGACGTCAACGACGAGGCGCTGGCCGTGCTGGAAGAGACGTATCCGGACCTCGCGGCGGTGGGCGAGTTCCACGCGGCGACCATCGAGTCGTATCTCGACGGCGTCGAGAGGGACGCCTTCGACGCCGTCTTCTCCGTCGAGACACTGCAGCATATCCATCCCGACGAGACCTGGGTGTTCGAGGA
Organism: Haloarcula salinisoli; assembly: GCF_019599405.1. Taxonomy (NCBI): domain Archaea; kingdom Methanobacteriati; phylum Methanobacteriota; class Halobacteria; order Halobacteriales; family Haloarculaceae; genus Haloarcula; species Haloarcula salinisoli. The sequence goes on from NZ_RKLQ01000001.1 coordinate 1,703,991, forward strand.
ACTGGCTCGAATCACCGGTGACCTCCTAATTACTGTCGAAAACGAGAGCGGCGAGTACGGCACCGCCAACCATGTCGACGACGAACTGCCGCTGTACTACCGGGACTGGCAATCGATATTTACCGGCCTCGGATTCGAGGAGGCGGAGGTAGTCGAGCGCAAGCGCGATACGGTGCGGGTGTTCCGTCAGTCTGAACAGTCTTGACACGAACGGCTGTCGAGGAGTTTCGTGTATCAGACCACAACTACGGTGTGAATCCAGTAGCGGGGACAGAGTTTGCAAGCAGCGACTGAGTCCGTGGGTACTGGCTACCGACGAGACGGTCAGTAGACCTCCTCACCACTGGCCCAGGACTCGATGACTTGCTCCAGCACGTCCTTGCTTATCTCGCCGTCTTTCCAGTCGAGGACGGCGATGTCGAGCCCCCGTGAGTCGATAACCCCGTTCGGATCGGCATACGACATCGTTTCCGTAATGAAGGTCGTGTTCGACGAAGTGTTCGTGGACGTGAGCGTCACGTTCTCGCCGACACCAGCCGCGTCGGTCGAATACGTGAAGTTGAGACGCCGAACCGCGTCGGGCTCGAGCGTGACGGTTCTGGTCGCGAGGGTGCCGTTCTCGTCGCTGAGTGTCAGTTCCTGAGTCGCTGTCTCATCACCACGATTGACTGCCCCCGCCGCTATCGTCATGTTGGTGCCGTTTTCGGGAATCACCGTCTCATCGGACAGGCCCACCACGATGCGCGCCGGTCCGAGTATGTCGACTCGCGTGGCGTTTTGGTCGGTTCGACTGCCGACGACCGCGTAGCGCGTACCGTTGTCGGCCACCGTCGTCGGGACCGAGAACTCGACGCTCGTCGACTCCCCACTGGCCAGCGTGAGTTCCGCCGAATCCGTTTCGACACCGTAGAGCGAGAACGTCACGTTCTGTGTCCCAGCGACGTCACCGGTGTTGTTGACGAGGGCAGTGGCCTCGAGTGACTCACCACCCTCGACAGAGGCGTTCGTCTCGGTGAGTTCGACCTCGAAACGTTCCTCGACCACTACCGCGGCACCCATACGCCTGAGGCCCAGCTGCGAGAGCGCGAGAAAGTTGGGTGGCTGTGACTACGCCTCTCTGACTTCCATCGTCATAGTGACGCGGCCTTCTTGACCAGAGTCTCCTGCGTCCCCGTAGTCGGAGTTGTCCACTACTAATCGATAGTTTCCGGAGTTCAGAGTTACCGTCCGAGACGCGCTTTGCTCGATACCTTCAGCGGTCCCGCCGGAGATAGACTCCGGCTGCTTGCTATCCCCTTCTATCATGTCTACGTATATCTCGAATTCTGACTGACTGAATAGGAAAACGTCGAAATCGGCCCAGGAGTCTAATTCGTTTTGAACCGACCACTCAAACGTCACTTCATTGTCGGGTTTGATAGAGTATTGATAGTAGCCGCTACGAGGCACGTCCCAAGTCTCTGTTAAGCTTTCTAGTATATCGTCATCAGATGAGTTTCCATTGTCTGAATCGTCAGCACCACTATCATCGCTATCATCAGACGTGCCGCCTGAGCACCCCGCTAAGCCTACGAGAGTGCCGCCAGTCAGAGCTAGTACACCGCGGCGTGTTCTTATTTTACGCCTCATAAAGACTAACTAGGTGTATTACATATCAGGTTAAAAATTTGTCCCCCGTTTCGCTACGGTGAACACTGTGCTGGCGTCGGGTATCGGTCCCGAGCCGTCGGGATGCACGGCCTCCAGGGCATTCGGGCCACGTCGTGTCGGTCGGCCGACGCTGACGTGAATCGGCGTCGGCCCTGACGACCCGACCCCGGGCACCCACAACTATCAGCCCAGCGACCGAACAGACGCGCACAGATGTACGACCACATTCTCGTGCCGACCGACGGGAGCGACCACGCCGACCGCGCGGCCGGCCACGCGGCGCTGCTGGCCGACGCGTTCGACGCGACGGTCCATCTGCTCACGGTCGTCGACATCGAGACGGCCGCGGGGCCGTTCTCGGCGGGCGGTGTCGACGACGACTACGTCGAGCAACGGACAGCCAGCGAGCGCGACGCACTGGCAGAGCGTGCGGCCAGAGTCGACGGCGACGTCGAGACGGCGGTGACGACGGGGCAGCCCTCGGAGGGGATACTCGAGTACGTCCGCGAGCACGAGGTCGACCTCGTGGTGATGGGGACCCACGGGCGCAGCGGGTTGCGGCGGTACCTCACCGGCAGTGTGGCCGAACGGGTGTTGCGACTGTCACCGGTGCCCGTGCTGACGGTGCGAGCCACCGAGGCAAGCGAGGTAGGCGACGGCTACGGTGACATCCTCGTACCGACAGACGGGAGCGGGCGGGCGACTGCCGCGGTGGCCCACGCGGTGGCGGTCGCGGACGCGTTCGGAGGCACTGTCCACGCCGTCAGTGTCGTCAACGTCGGGGACATCGCGACGGGCGCCGAGGTCAGCGTCCCGGCCGGGTTGCTCGAAGAGCTCGAGGCCGCGGCGACAGACGCGACCGAGGCCATCGCGACCGAGGCGGCGGCGGCCGGCGTGGAGGCCGTGACCGAAGTACGGACTGGACGGCCCAAGCACGACTTGCTGGAGTACGTCGCGGACCACGACGTCGACCTCGTGGTGATGGGCACCCACGGTCGAACGGGACTGGACAGAGTCTTGCTCGGGAGCACCGCGGAAGCGCTCGTCAGGCGCGCCGAGGTGCCGGTACTGACGGTGAGCCAGAACGGCAGTTAATCCCGAGCCCGCTCAAAACGACCCCTCGGCGCCGAGCAAGTCGTCGATGTCACGCCGGAGTCGCGTCTCCAGTGACGGCGTAATCCCGCCGACGCCGGGGCCCAGTTCCACCATGTCCTCGTCCTGTTCGTACCGGACGAGGTCGGCACTCGCGAGCTTCGGGAGGTGGTCGTGATACAGGGACATATACGTCTTGAGCCGCGTTTTCAGACACACATCCGGGCTGTCAGGTCGTTCCCAGACGGTCACCTGATGGGCGATATCCGGGAGCTTGAGCGGGTTCGCGTACAGGTGCAGACAGTAGAGCAGGTAGCGACGACGCCGGTTGGAAAGCAGTGTCTCGGCGTCGGGTACGTCCGATTGGTCGGCGAATCCACCCATCGTCAGTTCCCCCCGGTTACAGTGGCGGTCGGCCCGGTCCTGGCAACGCTATCGAAATGCGGTGTCTCCGTCACGGTACGACCAATGTCGTCCCACAGATGTTTTGTTATAGCACTCGAATTCGCGGTCCGCGTCAGGTAACGCGGTGTTTGATTCGGTAGGCACCGCTTACGCGACCCGAAGCGACAGGGCGGCCCGATCCGAGACCGCCCAATCTGGGGCACGGAGAACGGGTTTATTATGTCGGGAAACTAACTTCTTTTCGGGACCGGACAGCCGCCGGCGGTCTCTCACGGCGGGTGTCGACCACCCAATAAAAGTATGAGCCCTGATCCGGAACTCTCTGTTAGCAAACCACGGCGGCTCTGGGAGCTACTGGGCGACAGCGGGACGCTCACTATCGTCTGCCACGATAACCCCGACCCGGACTGTCTGGCCAGCGCCGTCGGTCTGGGCACCATCGCCGCCGCCGCGGGCATCGACGAGCGTCACATCCTCTACAGCGGAGAGATATCACACCAGCAAAACCGGGCGCTGGTGAACTTGCTCGACATAGAGCTGGAGCCGTTCCGCCCCGAGGTGGTCCGAAACCGTCCGCCCGAAGACCTGCTGGCCTTCGTCGACCACTCGATTCCCGGCGAGAACAATCGCGTCCCGCCCGAGACCAGTGTCGACATCGTCATCGACCACCATCCCGTGGACGAAATCTCGGCCCAGTTCGTCGACAACCGCGAGGCCGTGGGGGCGACTGCGACTATCATGACCGAGTACATCCGGGCGCTCCCGATAGAGCCGACGCCACGGGTCGCCACTGCCCTCCTCTTTGCCATCCGCCGGGAAACGCTCGACTTCCTTCGGGGCGTCACTCGCAACGAGTACGAGGCCGCCGCCTACCTCCACGAGTACAGCGAGACGAAGATGGTCCGACAGCTCTCGACGCCCGCCGTCAGCAGCGCGACCGTCGACACCATCGCCCACGCTATCGAGAACCGACAGGTCACTGGGTCGGTGCTCATCTCGCAGGTCGGCCGGACGAGCGAGCGCGACGCACTTCCCCAGGCCGCAGATTACCTGATGACCCTGGAAGGCGTCGAGACGACCATCGTCTTCGGGCTGGTCGAGAACACGATTCAGATAAGTGCCCGGTCGACCGACTCGCGGGTGCATATCGGGTCGGTGCTCGACAGTGCGTTCGACGACGTCGGCAGCGCGGGGGGCCACCGCGAGATGGCCGGCGGCACTATCGAACTGGGTATCTTCTCCGGGTACACCACCGACGACGCCCAGCTCATGGGTATTGTCGACCAGGTCATCACCGCGCGGCTGCTGAACGCGTTGAACATCGAGGACGCGGACGGCGGGTAACTATACGAAGCGGAACGTTTCGAGGTTCTTCGGGTTGAACGTCCGCATGTTGAACTTCTGGTACAGCGCCGAGGAGAGCTGGTTCGTGGAGCTCTCGTCGCCGTGGACACAGAGGACCTTCTCCGGGCGGGGATGCATCGTCTCGACGAACGTCTCCAGACCCTGCCGGTCAGCGTGGCCGGAGAAGCCGTCGACGGTCTCGATGTCCATCTTCAGGCTCACACGCTCGGCCCGGGGGCCACTCTTGTCGGACATCGTAATCTCGTCCTGGCCGCGCTGAATCTGGCGACCCAGCGTCCCCTCGGCCTGGTAGCCGACAAAGACCATCGTGTTGTCCGGGTCCCCACCCAGCAGGCGGAGCCAGGACATGACGGGCCCGCCGGTGACCATCCCCGAGGTAGTAAGTATGATGGCCGGTTCCTCGTCGACGATGTCCTGGCGCATCTCTTCGCCGCCGTCGACCTGCTGGAACTGCTCGGCGAGGAAGGGGTTGTCGTCGTCGTAGAGGATGCGGTTTCGCAGACTCTCGCGGAGATACTCGGGATAGGCTGTGTGGATGGCCGTCGCCTCCCGTATCATCCCGTCCAGATACACCGGCATCGTCGGGATATCGCCCGAGGACATCGCCTCCTCCAGGACGAGCATGAGCTCCTGGGAGCGACCGACCGCGAAGGCGGGAATCAGAATCTTCCCCTCTTTCTCGTAGGCCTCGTTGATGACGCGCTTGAGGACGCGCTCGGAGTCCTCCTGGTCGGTCTGGTAGTCGTTCTTGCCGCCGTAGGTGGACTCGAGGATGAGCGACTCCACACGGGGGAAGTCGTTGACCGCGCCGTCCAGTAGTCTGGTATCCTTGTAGTGGATGTCCCCGGAGAAGGCGACGTTGTATCGGCCCTCGCCGATGTGGAAGTGACACACCGCCGAGCCCAGGATGTGGCCGGCGTTGTGCATCGTGAGCTTGATATCGGGCGCGATGTCGGTGACGTTGCCAAACTCCAGCGGGATGGTGTGTTTCAGGGCGTCTCGGACCTGCTGGCTCTCGTATGGCGGAGCGCGACCCTCTTTCGCAGCGACGTCCAGATAGTCCAGCTGGAGCAGCCCCATCAGGTCACGGGTCGGTGCGGTGGTGTAGATGGGCCCGTCGTAGCCGTATTTGAACAGAATCGGGATGAGCGCGGAGTGGTCCAGGTGAGCGTGAGTCAGGACGACGGCGTCGATGGAGTTCGGTCCTGCTGCGAGGGCTTCCGGGACCTGGAGGTAGGGGACTTCGCCCTCGGCGCCCGGCTTGTCGCCGCAGTCGATGAGGATGCGCGACTCGGGCGTCGAGAGAATAAAGGACGCCCGGCCGACCTCGCGACAGCAGCCAAGCGTCGTCAGACGGACCCAGTCGTCGTCGGCCGTTTTCGGCCGGTTTATTTGGCGTCCGACCCGTTCCAGGATCTCCCGACGCTCGTTGCGCTCCTGTTTCAGGAAGTTCCGGACGTTCGAGACGGTGTTTGACTCCATCGGCGGCGTCCGGACGACTTCGGGCGTCCAGCCGACGCTCGCGGATATCTGGTCCAGTGTCTCGCCGTGGCGACCGATGACCCGCCCCGGCTTCTCGGCCTCGATGAACACCTCGCCGGTGTCCCCGTCGAAGTCCAGATTCTGGACCCCGGCGTCCTCGGGGATGGTGTCTTCGATGATGGCCTCTGCCTCCGCTTTGGGGACGAGTGCGTCCTGGGTCGGGCGGACGTTGATTCGTTTCCGGAGCGTCTGTGCCAGGTTCCGAACGATACCGTCACGCGTGGCCACCTCCTTGGCCTCTGGCGTGTAGATAACCAGTTCCGGCCCCTCGAAGGAGACAGATGCGATTGTGATATCGTCTGGCGTTTCGTCCTCGACCTGTGCTTTGATCTTCTCTAAGGTCTCGTCTGCAGTACTCATGAATGGGGGAAAGCGACGATTGGAGAGTCGGCCGTCCGAAAACGAACGGCTATCGAATGTCGTTGTCATACCGAAAGACAACCACAGATAAGAAACTTCCCCTCCCGGGAAATCGGGCCGTGACTCGCTACCATGGGCCGAGAGCCGGCCCTACCGACCAATTTTAGTAGCTGTCGCCGATGGCATTACACATGGGTTTTGGTAGCTACGACGAGTCCGAGCAGAAAGACCAGGACGTAGATACTGACGACAGCGACGGCGTCGCTGTCCACGAGAACGAACACGACGGGGACGTCTCCTTCGAAGTCGAAGGGTCGACCAGCGACCTCGTCGACAAACTCGGCGAGATGAAAGACGAGGAGTAGTTACGCGTTCAGCGTCTCGGCCAGGTCGTCGTTGTCGTCGAGCTGTTCCAGAATGTCGCTGCCGCCGACGAACTCCCCGTCGACGAACGTCTGGGGGATGGTCTCGCGGCCGCTGTATTCGGCCAGTTTCTCGCGGTAGGCCTCCGTCGCCGTCAGGACGTTCACCGTCGCTACGTCGTCGCGGTACTGTCCGATGAGGCCGAGTGCCTTTCGGGAGTAGCCACACTGGGGCATCATCTCGGTCCCTTTCATGAACAGGGCGACCTCGTTGTTCTCGATAGCCTCCTCGACGTTCGCGTGGGCCTCCTCGCGGGAGAGCTGCTCCGGTTCGAAGCTCATGGCTGCCTGTTACGGGGCGGGAGGGAAATGCGTACCGCTCACTCCGGCGTGCTGGTGGTCAACTCGATAGCGTGGATGTCCCGGGTGAGATGCTCGCCCAGCGCGTCGTGGACGAGCTGGTGCTGGTCGACCAGGGACTGTCCCTCGAAAGCCGGCGAGACGACATCGACCGCGTAATGGCTGTCGTCGTCAGGGTCACGCGGTGTGGTCACTGTCGCCGTCGCGTCCGGAATCTCCCGCTCGATGAGAGCTGCGACTTCGTCTGCGTTCATGTTCCCAGCAACGCCACAAGCGGCCAAAACAGTTGGGCTATCGATGCGGTTGGCAAGCGCGGGCCAGCCCCTGGCCGGTGTCAGCAATCCTCGGACTCGACAGCGGCCCTACCGTCGCCATACAGCACAATCGAGAGACAGCAATGCGTAAACTCGAGATGCGACTCCGCGTCCATCGACGGCACGAGTCGGTCGAGTGCGTCGGGGTCGACCGTCTCCGCTAGCGGTTCGACCTCCGTCGGATCGGCGTTCGTCGCGACGCTCAGGAGCCGAACAACGGCGACGCTGGGCGGCGTCTCACTCCAGTCGAACGTCTTGGAAATCGTCTGCCCGGTCCCACGTCCCCCATCCACACGCGAACTGCTGTTTTCCATACGAAACTCAGGTATAGCTTCAACCACATATAATTATATGATAGTGAGATGGTAAAATTAGTATCTAAACAGGAGATAGCCGTACTTGAACCTTACAAGTCAGCCCAGTAACGCTCGATGGGTCGGTTTCATACAGCGGCCCTCTACCACGCGTCGCCCGGCTGCCTCGGCTCGGGCCACCGCTTCGTCGTCGTGGATACCGAGCTGGAGCCAGATGACGGCGTCCTCGTCGTCCCGAGCGAGCGCCGCGTCGACGATATCGGCGACCTCCTCGCTCGGACGGAAGACGTCGACGATATCTACGTCACCAGGGACGTCAGCCAGACTGTCGTAACACTCCCGGTCGAAAATCTCGTCGGCGAAGGGGTTGACCGGGACGACGTCGTACCCCTGCTCGATGAGGTACTTCGGTATCTCGTGGGCGTCTTTTCCGGGCGTCGTCGAACAGCCGACGACTGCGACGCGGTCCAGGCCGAGTATCTCCCTGAGTTCGGCCTCGTCTGTGACAGGCATACCGAACGTTGTCCTCGCCCGAGGAAAATCATTTCGGCTGAGAGGACTCCGTCGACGATCACAGGACGAGACGGCCGCTAAATGGAATTTACTCGGGAATAACGATAGACAGATACCCGATACGAGCGGACCCCTCCCCTGACGCGTGCGGACTGGCCGAACCCGGCGAGTGACGCCGACAGGGTGTGCGTGCGAGCCGGCCGGCGCTCGGCAGCCCGGTGGTAGCGCGACGCGATATCTGATAAATTCTATGAAACGTCCCCTGGCCGGGAGCGTGATTTTCATCTGGAAATTACACCACGGTGGACCCAGTCACTGCGCGGTCAGACAGCCGAGCGCGACGCGGCCACTTGGACGGCGACGACGAGCAGGGCAGTCGATTCGACCGGAGAGAACGCGGTCGCCCCGTCTCTGGCAGGGCGAACCTGCCGGTACTGGTCGTGCCTGCGCCACAGGCCAGCCTGGTAGTACCATCCTTCGCTGACGATTCAGGCCGGTAACGGTACCGTTACCGCACAGCTATACACGCTCGCACCGAACTGTACGGTGACAGGAACGTCATGCCCACCAGAACGACCGATACAGACGAGGGGCTAGCACCGGCCGACGCCGACAGCTTCGAACGGTACAGCCACGTCAAGACCGACAGCGGTGAGATAATCTACGACACTGAACGCGACGACGCCTGGATTCAGGCCGACAGCGCACTCCTTCTAGACGAGTGGCGGTAGGGGCGGCCCTGGGACGGGACGGCCCCAGCGACGGTTCCGTCGGCCGCCCGACGCAATGTGCTTAACCGCCTGTAGTAGCTACGGAGTACCGATGAGCGACGGGGCGACGCAGGGGCACGATGCCTTCACGGAACTGGGGCCGGCGGTCAGGAGCGCACTCTCCGAGCGGGGCTTTTCGACGCCGACCGAACCACAGCGGAAGGCTATCCCGACCCTCACTCAGGGCCGGGACGCACTCGTCGTCGCACCCACCGGCACCGGGAAGACAGAGACGGCGATGCTCCCGGTGCTGGATGCCCTCGCCAGCGAGACCGACGACCGTTTCGGCATCGGTGCGCTGTACATCACGCCGCTGCGGGCCCTGAACCGCGATATGCGAGAGCGACTGGAGTGGTGGGGCGAGACACTCGGCCTCGAGGTCGACGTTCGCCACGGGGACACCACACAGTACCAGCGCGGCAAGCAGGCAGACGACCCGCCGGACGTACTGGTCACGACGCCGGAGACACTGCAGGCGATGCTGACGGGGTCGAAGCTGCGGGTAGCACTCGAAGACGTGGACCACGTCGTCGTCGACGAGGTCCACGAACTCGCCGCGGCCAAACGCGGCGCACAGCTGACCGTCGGGCTGGAGCGGCTACGGGAGGTCGCCGGCGAGTTCCAGCGCGTCGGCCTCTCCGCGACCGTCGGGGACCCCGACGCCGTGGGACAGTTCCTCACCGGCGGCCGTCCCTGCTCGATAATGGAGGTCGATATCGGGAGCCGTCTCGACGTCCGGGTCGTCCGCCCACAGGTCACCGACCGTGACGAACGGCTCTCCAGCGAACTCGTCACGGACGCCGAGACGGCCAGCCACGTCCGCTTTATCGACGACCTGATAGACGACCACGACTCCGTCCTGGTGTTCGTCAACACACGCCAGACAGCGGAGGCGCTGGGCTCGCGATTCAAGGAACTCGGCACGAACCTCGGGGTCCACCACGGCTCGCTGTCGAAGGAAGCGCGCATCGAGGTCGAGGACCAGTTCAAGGCCGGCGAGCTCGACGCGCTGCTGTGTACCTCCTCGATGGAACTCGGCATCGACGTGGGACGGGTCGACCACGTGGTCCAGTACGGCAGCCCGCGGCAGGTCTCCCGACTCGTCCAGCGGGTCGGTCGCGCGGGCCACCGCCGCGACCAGACATCTGCTGGGACGGTCGTCACGACGCACGCTGACGACACCCTCGAAGCGATGGCTATCGCGAGACAGGCCCGCGCCGGGGAGGTCGAACCGGCGGGAATCCACGACGGGAGCCTCGACACCGTGGCCAATCAGATAGCCGGACTGGTGATGGACACCGGCGAGATATCGGCGATGACGGCCTACACCGTCCTGACTCGCGCGTACCCGTTCCGTGACCTCGACGAGGCGCAGTTCAAATCGGTCGTCCGCGAACTCGCCCGCAACAACGTCGTCTGGCTGGACGAAGACCGCGACAGTCTGGAGAAGCGACGGGGCACCTGGCAGTACTTCTATCAGAACCTCTCGATGATTCCCGACGAGGCGACCTACGACGTCGAGGACGTCGCCTCCGGCAAACAGGTCGGAACACTGGACGAGCGGTTCGTCGTCAACTTCGCGACGCCCGGCGAGGTGTTCGTCCAGCGCGGGGAGATGTGGCGCATCACGACCATCGACGAGGAGGAAGAGACCGTCACCGTCTCGCCTATCGAGGACCCCGCCGGCGAAGTGCCGTCCTGGACCGGGTCGGAGATTCCAGTCCCGAAGGCCGTCGCGGGGGAAGTCGGCGAACTGCGGCGCGTCGCCGGGACGCAACTCCAGGACGGCGCGCCCGTCGACTCGGTCGCGAGTCACGTCGCCGCCCGCTACGACGCCGACGCCGAGACCGTCGCGGACGGTCTCTCGCAACTCGACGGCCACGAGGCCCCGATTCCGGACGAGAACACCGTCCTCGTGGAGTTCCAGGGTCGCGAAGTCGTCGTCAACGCCTGCCAGGGCCACAAGATAAACGAGACGCTCGGGCGCGTGCTATCGGCACTGCTCGGCCAGCGGGCGGGGTCGTCGGTCGCGATGGACGTCGACCCCTATCGCGTCGAACTCGAGGTTCCGCGGGGCATCACTGCCGGCGACGTAATCGAGGTACTAGAGGAGACAGACCCCGACCACCTGGCCGCGCTGGTCGAGCTGAGTCTGAAGAACGCCGACGCCTTGAAGTTCAAACTGGCCCAGGTCGCCACGAAGTTCGGCTCGCTGAAACGGTGGCGCGGCCGCGGCTCGACGGAGTTCGGTCGCGACCGCCTGCTCGCGGCGCTCGAAGACACGCCGATGTACGAGGAGGCCCTGCGCGAAGTCCGCCACGAGGACCTGGCCATCGCGGCGACGGCGGAGCTGCTCGCGGACCTCCAGTCGGGCCGTGTCGCCCTGGAGACGGTGAGCGAGCACACTCCCATCGGCACCGGCGGGCGCTCCTCGGGCCGGGAACTGCTCTCGCCGGAGAACGCCGACGCATCCGTCATCCAGACCGTCAAGGAACGCATCCAGAGCGACCGCGTCATCCTGCTGTGTCTGCACTGCAAGGAGTGGGACCGCAGACAGCAGGTCGGTCGGGTGCGCGACCAGCCCGAGTGTCCGGAGTGTGGCTCGACCCGTATCGCCGCCCTGAATCCGTGGGCCGACGAGGTGGTCGCAGCCGTTCGGGCCGACGACAAGGAAGACGAACAGGAAAAGATGACCGAGCGGGCCTACCGCTCGGGCTCGCTCGTCCAGACCCACGGCAAGCAGGCGGTCACTGCGCTGGCGGCCCGCGGCGTCGGCCCGCACAACGCCGCCCGCATCATCAACCGGCTGCGCGAGGACGAAGACGAGTTCTACCGGGACATCCTCAGGCAGGAACGCGAGTACGCGCGCACGCAATCTTTCTGGGATTGAGCAGAGCCAACGGCTCTGCGATGGTCGACAGACGACCGAAAGGAGTCTGTCGGGACTGAGTAGCGCTGAAGGCGCTACGAAGGCCGGAGGACCCGCCGCGTCCTCCGGAACTGAGCGAACGCACCGCGTTCGCGAAAGTCGAAAGACGCGTAGCGTCTTTCGGAAGTGAGTGGACTCGCAGAGTCCGCGAAAGACGACAGTCGACCGACGGGAGTCTGTCGGAACTGAGCAGAGCCGAAAGGCTCTGCGAAGGCCGGAGGACAGCGCGTCTCTCCATAGTGACCGGCGTGCCCGCGCCTTCAGCCGTCATCCCCCGACGCGTCGTCTTCAGGCTCGATACCCGCTCGCTCGTGGAGCGGCCCCGGTTCGCCGCGGGCCTGTCGAGCCGCCCGGCCAGCGACGCGGCGTGCCAGCAAGAGCGCGAGTGCCGCCGGGACCGCGAGGATGGCGACCGCGGTGGAGTTGCCCCCCAGCGCTGACGGCCCGGCCGAGACCACGTCGTACGCCACAGCGACGACGACCGCGGCGATACCCCCGACCACGAGATACAGCCCACGAGAGAGCACCGCGCTCGGATTCGGGAGCCGCGATAGCGCTGCCGCCGGCAGGAGCCAGCCGGCCAGTCCCAGTCCGACGAGCACCGTGGAGGGGAGGTCTGGGACGGCGATGACGGCCGCGTAGACGACGAGCGGCGCCACGGCGATACCGAGTGACAGCCCCGTCAACACGACCGCCCAGCGCGGCGTCGTCGCGCGCCCCGACTCGAAGGCCACGTCCATCCGTTCGTCGAGTAGCTCCACCACTTCCTCGGAGACCAGTTGCTCGTCACACTCCGGACAGTTCACCGCCGCCCGTTCCAGCTCGACGCCGCAGGCGGGACAGGCCAGCGGTCCGTCGCCGTCCGGCGGCTCGTCCCCACTCACCTCGGGCCCATCGTCCATGCCTCGCCGTACTGGCGCCAGGGGCTTGAGTGGTCCGGCGGCGGCATCCGCCACGGCTAAATCAGGGCCGCCCGTCGGCTCGCCCATGCGACTGGAGGAGTACTGGGGCATCGGCCCGAAGACGTCCGAGCTGTTGACCGAGGAACTGGGCGTCGAACGGGCCATCGCGGCCATCGAGTCGGCGGACACGCGCACGCTCACGTCGGCGGGGCTCTCGCGCGGTCGGGCGACGCGTATCCTCCGCCGGGCGACCGGCGCCGAGTCGATGGACCTGCTGGCCACTCGGGACACCCGCAACGTGTACAAAGAACTGCTGGACCTCGCCGAGGAGTACGCCGTCACGGCCGACGCGGCCGACCGCGTCCGCGTGCTGACGCCGCTGCCGACCCGCGAGCGGATGGACGACCGGCTGGACGACGTCCTTGCAGCCAGGGACACGTGGGCCGAACTCGACGACGGCGACCGCGAGGCGGTCCTTTCGGCCTTTGGGGACCACGACGGTGGCGGGGAACGGGCGGCCGTCGAGACGGCACTCGCACTGCAGGCCACCGGCGTCGACGACGGCGTCTTCGAACGGGTGGCGGCACTGGACGCCGACGCGCTCGACGATGCTCGGGCGGCACTCGCCGGGCTCGCGGGCGACGGCGACCGGGTGGGTGCGGGCGCCGACGGGGAACTCGACGCGCTTCGGGACCAGCTCGGCCAGGTCGAGGACCTCGCAGCGTCGACGCCCGACGTAGTCGAGGCCATCAAAGACGGCGCCCGGCGGCCCGACGAGTTCCAGGACGCACTGGTTCGACACGTCACCGGCGAGACGGGTATCGAGGGGGCACGCGTCAGAGACGCGATGCCGGAGGGCGCGACCGACGCGCGGGACTTCGTCGACGCCGCGCTCCGGGAACTGCGCCGGTCGCTCGGGACTGCCGTCGAGGAACGCGAGGACGCCGTCGCTGCGGAGCTGAGCGAAGCCCTCGAAGCCGCAGAACCGACCATCGACGCGGCCGTCTCGGCGGTCGGCGACCTCGCGCTCTCGGTGTCGCTGGCCCGCTTTGCCCTCGCCTACGACCTGCGACGGCCGACCTTCGTCGACCGCGACACGATCGCGGTCAAGCGGGCCCGCAACCTCGCGCTTGCCGACACTGAGGGGGTCCAGCCCGTCACCTACGCCATCGGCGACCACACGCTCGACATCGACCGCGCGAACGCCCCGCCCAGCGGCGACCGCGTGGCGGTGCTGACCGGGGCCAACTCCGGTGGGAAGACGACCCTGCTGGAGACGCTGTGTCAGGTGCAGCTGCTCGCCCAGATGGGGCTGCCCGTCCCCGCGGAGGCGGCGGAGGTCGGCATCGTCGACACCGTCGTCTTCCACCGCCGACACGCATCCTTCAACGCGGGGGTGCTGGAATCGACCCTGCGCTCGGTCGTCCCGCCGCTGTCGGGCGACGACCGGACGCTGATGCTGGTCGACGAGTTCGAGGCCATCACCGAGCCGGGGTCGGCCGCGAACCTGCTCCACGGTCTCGTGACACTCACCGTCGACCGGGCGGCGCTGGGCGTGTTCGTCACCCACCTGGCAGCCGACCTGGAGCCGTTACCCGACGTGGCCCGGACAGACGGCATCTTCGCCGAAGGACTGAACCAGGACCTCGAACTCCAGGTCGACTACCAGCCCCGCTTTGGCACCGTGGGCAAGTCCACGCCGGAGTTCATCGTCTCCCGGCTGGTCGCCAACGCCGGCGACCCCGTCGAGCGCAGCGGCTTCGAGACGCTGGCCCAGGCCGTCGGTGAGGAGGCCGTCCAGCGGACTCTCTCGGACGCGATGTGGTCCGGTGACGAGTGAGCGGGCGTAAGCCAAGGGTTCAGGTGGGTGGAGGGCGAACTATCCCGTGATGATAAAGCGCCTCCTGCCGGTCGGCTACGCGTGGATGGTCGTGCACGGACTGCTCTCGGTCTTTCTCCCGAAACAGGCCATCAAACTGAACGGGAAGCTCCTGCTCCGTGGGTACGAGAACCCCGGCGACCTCGAACCCAAGCAGTGGTACGTCCGTTCGACCCGCATCTCCGGGCTCGGGATGCTCGTCACCGGCGTGACGGGACTGCTGGCCGGCCAGCTCGCCGAGGATGAAGACGACGAGGAAGACGCGACCGAACTGCCCGACGAGTCGACCGACGACGAACCGGTCGAACTCGATATCTAGGCGTCTCCCACGGGGTCGACGGACTCGACCTCGTTGACTTGCGTGATACCGAACCCGTCGGTGAGCTGCGTCTCGACCGCCAAAGGGCGGGCCGACTCCGTCACGCCACCGCTGGCCGCCGCCGGCAGTTCGAGGACCACGGTGACGTCAGCATCGACGCGGATATCCGTATTACCTGGCCGCACGCTCGTCACCCGCTCGACGGTCACCGCACTGACCGCGTCGACGGCGTCGAGCACACCGGCGACGCCGCTGGTGAGGTCTTCGGTCCCGCCGCGGGGGACCCGCAGCGAGACGTCGGCCGATGCCTCGACGGTGGTAGTCGCATGGAGCGACATAGGCCGGCGGCCGGAGTCGAACCGGTCCAGCCGAGCTCGCCAGTCGAGCCCGCCGGCGCGTGGCCACTCGTCAGTGACCAGCGAGGAACGATACCTCACCGCAGTGGGCGTCGGGCGACGCCGTTCCACGGGTCGGTACGTCAGCGAGCGGGCAGGAACTGGCGGATGCGTCCAGCGCCATCCCGACCCGCAAAAGCGTCCCCACCGAGACCGGTCGTACAACCGGCCTCGAGGACCACCTGCGCTGTGCAGGCGGCGGGCACGTGATGGGTCGGAGTGGCGTGGTTCATCTGATACACCGCGTCAGTGTCCCTGACGTATCAAATTCTTCACGTGGGCATATATTAAGTATATTGCATATTTGGTAGCGAATACCAAGGCAAACTGCAGTAGGAACGCGCTGCAGGCGACGTTTCGAACGGGTATCAGCGCCGGATTCGCTCGCCGCAGTTCGGGCAGAAGGTCACCGATTCGCGGGGTATCTCCTCCCCGCAGCTCCCGCACTCGTCGTCCGAGCTGGTCGCCCCGTCGGGCGAGAAGATGGCGGTGTCGTCTATCCAGCCGTCGTCCTCTTGTTCCTCGCGCTCGCCCCGGACGGCAGCCATCGCCTCGTCGTCGTCCGGAATCGGTTCGTCCGTCGTGAACACGCGAGTGTGGGAGCTATCTTCGGTCGTGTTGGCGGTGGCCCCACTGGACTGTTTCTCAGTCGATTTGGCGTCAGTCGACGGCGAGTCCGTGGTCGCGGCGGCCGAGGCCCCGTTCGTCGAGGGTTCCGGCGGGCCGGGACGGGAGCTGTCGGCGACCGGCGGCATGATAGGGTAGCGCTGTTCGGCCCGCTTTACGGGGTTCGCGAGCGGGGCCTTCGCCCTGATCCGGCGGGCGAGGACTGCCTGTGTCACCAGGTAGAGCCCGGAGAGCAGCGCCGGCACGGCGACCAGATATCCCGTCGCAGTGCCGGGGGCGATACCCGCGGCACCGAGCCCCGTCTCAACCACCGTCCCGACACCGGCGTCCGTGACGCGTGTCCCGACCGGCCCCGGCAGGCCCGGCGCCTGGACCAGCCAGGCGGCGGCGAAGGCAGCGGTACTCACTGCTGACAGCGCCGTGAACAGGGGCCGATAGGAGAAACTGTACACGCGCCGGCCGAAGGCGACGGTCCTGACCAGCAGGTGGACGCTGGCGACTGTCATGACCACCAGAACCGGCGTGCGCGGGCCGACAGCGAGCGCCGCGGCCCCGGCCAGGAGCATAAGGACCCCCGACGGCGCTGGCAACACGCCGGGGTGGTCGATACTGTACTGACTCACAAGGTTACCACTCAGATTCGAGAGCTGTCGGTCGAGCAGCCAGGCAGCGCCCACAGCTGGCACGAGCAACCACGCGACAGCCGCGAGGACGACCAGTCCGGTGACCGCCGTTTGACCGACGGTCGTGAGACTCGTCGTGGCGAGCGCCGGTGCGAACGCATCGAGTGCGATACCCGTCCCTATCACCCACACCCCGTAGGTCACGTAGCCGGCGAGAACGCCGCCGACGAGCCACCACTCGGTAGCGAGCACGGCGACGGAACGTCGCAGTTCCTCGGCAGGCGGGCGGTCCGACATTACATGGCTGTTTCGCTGTGGGAGCTTAATTCGTGCGGGTCAGGGCGCCTGAACCGTCACCGAGGCGACACCCGACAGCTCCAGTTCGTCACCCGGTGCGACGACCTCGCGGTCGCCTTTCTTCAGGGTCTGCCCGTTGATCTGGGTGGGGTTGTCACCCAGGTCGAGCAGGTAGAAGCTGTTCTCTTCGCGGACAAAGCGCACGTGTTCGCGGTGGATTCGGACGGCTTCGTCGTCCGGACGGCCGGCCTCGGTGAGCGCAGCGCGAATCTCGCGCCCGACCGTGTCGCCGTCGTCGACGTGGATCTCTCGGCCCTCGACTTCGAGGACGAGCGACTCCGGCGTCTCGTCTGGGTCGTCGTCACTGGCTTCGAGTGCGTCGATGGCGTCGTGGTCGACGTCGCCCGCGCGGTAGGCGTCGAGGTCCTCGCCGCAGCTCACACAGAAGTTGTCCTCTGGTTCGACGTCGGCCTCACAGCTGGGACAGGCGTCGAGTTCGTCGGTCTCCTCGGCCGGGAGGTCCGAGACATCGGCCCCACACTCGACACAGAAGTTGGCCGCTGCGTCGAGGTCGACACCGCAGTCGGGACAGTCGATGACGTCCGGCTCGGCCTCCTCGTCGTCGGCATCCGTCGCGTCGGCCTCCTCGTCGTCGTCGGCATCCGTCGCGTCGGCCTCGACAGCGTCGGCGTCTTCGTCGACACCGTCGTCGACCTCCTCAGTCGCGTCGTCGTCGTCCGCGTCCGCAGCCACTGCGTCGTCGTCCTCGCCAGTGTCGTCGAGTGGGTCCTCGGCTGCCTCGACATCGTCCTCCTCAGGGGTGTCCCCGAGCGGGTCAGCTGCCTCGGCATCGTCCTCCTCGGCAGTGTCTTCAAGCGAGTCGGCGGCTGCCTCGGCATCGTCCTCCTCGGCGGCCCCGGCTTCGTCTGCATCGTCGGCTTCCTCCTCGGGTTCGTCGAAGAGGTCGACAGACTCGCTGTCCGCCTCTGCCTCCTGGGCCGGAGAGACGAAGCCGTCGTCCGGCTCATCGCTCCCCGAATCGGTGCTCTCTGCCTCTGTAGCGTCGGATTCGTTACTCCCTTCGGTGTACTGCCACTCACCGCACTCCGTGTTCGTACACCAGCCGCCTGCAACTGTAGGGTCGAATTCGTCCCCACAGATGGGACATTCGACTGATTGCTTGGTGCTCGCGTCTGACATAGTCCTTCATGAGCGGCTTTTGCGGGGAGAAATAAAACATTTCCCCCCGCTAATCTTCAGTAAGGATGACTGTATCTCTCTCTGAAAGGTCTACGTCGGGGTCGGCCGCGCGAACTGGGAGCCCCCCACTGGGGGTCGGCGGAAGTGTCTCGTCCTCGAACAGGAGCACCGAGATGTTGTCTTTGCCCCCGCGCTCGTTCGATATCGTCACGTACTCCCTGGCAGCGTCGTCCAGCGAGTCCGCCGAGAGCAGGACATCGCGTATCTCCTCGTCGGTGACGACAGCGTCGAGGACGGACTCGGCCATCTCCTCGGAGCGGTCGGACTCGATGTACTCCTCGTAGAGCTGTGGGGCGTCGGTCTGGGCGTCTATGAGCCCGTCGCTGGTCGCGAGCACGGTGTCTTCGGCGAACAGCCGGACCGACCGGGTGTCGACCTCGACCATCGCGCGGTCGGGGTCCTCGTGGCCGGAGCCGCCCAGCGCCCGCGTTATCTGATTCCCGTCGGGGTGGACGTGGGCCTCGACGTCGTCTATCTCGCCCTGGTCTGCCCACTCCTCGACGACGGCGTGGTCCTTGGTGAGCTGGACAATCTCCTCGCGGGCGTCGTTGACGAGATACGCCCGGCTGTCGCCGACCCACCCCAGGTGGAGCTGGCCGTCGACGAAGACGCCGGCGACGACCGTGGTGTACGCCTGTGTCCCCGACTCGTCGGCATAGCGGATAATCTCGCGGTGTGCCTTTATGATGGCGTTTTCCAGCCCGGTCTGGATATCCTCGGGACCCATCGTCTCCGGCTGGACGGCCGGCGGGATGTCGATGTCGAAATCCTGTGGGTGGCTCCGCGCCGCGTGGATGGCCACCGGCGCGAGGTTCTCGGCGACGACCGTCGTCGCGATGTAGGACGCCACGTCGCCCGCGTCGTGACCGCCCGCCCCGTCGGCCAGTACGAACACGCCCGCTGAGCGGTTTGCCGGCATCTCCGCCCGCTCGTCGTCGGCGTCGTCAGCCGCGTCCGCCTCGCCTTCTGTATCCCCGGCTTCGACCGCGCCGTCGGACTCCGGGTCGGCCTCCTCGCTGTCCTCGTCTGCGTCATCCACCTCTTGTTCCGAGTCGTCGGCTGCTGCGCCTGTGTCCGTCTCGGCCTCGTCGATGGCCGCAGCCACATCCGCCGGTTCGGCACCCGGCTCGCTGTCGGTCTCAGCGGGGTCGACCTCGTCCGACGTCGACTCCTCTGGCTCGTTCTCGGCCTCGTCGTCCGCTAACTCTGCCGCCCGCTCACGAATGCGGGACGGCCTCGTCTGCCCCAGATAGCCGTCCCGGTGGCCCTGTTCGAAGATGGTCACCGAGAGGCTGTCCTCGTTGATTCCCTGTCCGCGCTTCCGGTCGCCGATGTCGTAATTCGTGGTGTATCGCATTGTTACTCCGCTTTGAACTCGAACGTGACGCCGTAGGTCGGATGGACGAGCGAGATGAGGTCGCCGTCTGCCACCCGAATCGACTCCGGCGGCTCATTCCCGTGCCGGTCGGTGTAATCTTCGCCTTTCTCCTTGAGTCGGTCGCGACCGGCCCCACACAGCACCCGTTGCCAGCCCGACCCCTGCTGGACGAACGTCCCGTTGAGGCTCCGATCGACGAGATACCACTCGCCCCCCTCCGCCTCGAACTGTACCTGGACCGACGAGATGTACTCCCCCTGTGGGTCGTCGATGGTGATCGAGGCCGGCGGGCCGTTGGCCCCCTCGCGCCCGACGGTGTCGCCCGGCTCCACGGTGAACTGCTTTCCCGCCTGGATATACCGAATCGACGCCTTCGACGGTGGGGACGGGTCTTTCTCTTCGAGAACGTCCCGCAGCACGGTCGCGTTCCGGTAGCGATGGCGGTAGTCCGACTGGGTCGCCCGCTCGACGATCTCTGCCAGGTAGTCGTCGCAGTCGGCGCCGAAGTCGTGCGGGTTGACGCCGTCTTTCTTCGGCACCGACCCCTTCAGCAGGAAGAGCAGTATCTTCCCGATAGAGTAGACGTCGGACCACGGCCCCTGGCGCACGTCCGTCCGGCTGGCCTCCGCGACCTCGCGGGGTTTGAACGGCCCCAGGATGGTGGTCCCCTGGTTCCCCGTGGACGGGTCCCCCGTCGAGTCAAAGCCCGTCGCCGTGTTGAAGTCGATGAGCGTCGGCGTGATGTCGGGCTTCAACATGACGTTCTCGGGTTTCAGGTCCCGGTAGACGATTTCGTTCTCGTGGAGAAAGCCCATCGCGTCCGCGAGGTCGATACCGATCTGACGGACCTGCTCGCTGTCCGCGATAGGGCCGTGCTTGTCGATGACCTCGTCCAGCTCGAGGCCGCCCTCGACGAGTTCGACGACGAGGAAGGGGACGTCACGGAAGCGGACCTTGTCGTAGAGGTCCATCACGTTCTCGTGACCGCCCGCCGCGGCGATGCGCTCTAAGGACTCCGCCTCTTTCTCGAAGTACTCCTCGATGACGGACTCGTCGTTCTGTGACTCGGTGTAGTTCGGGTGTTTCAGCACGACCGTATCGCCGGTGTCCCGGTCGAGCGCTTTGTAGGCCTTCGCGAACCCGCCCTTGCCGAGGAACTCCTGAAGTTCGTACCGGCCGGCGATTGTGTCGCCCGGTTCGGGTTCCCACGGCATCGCTCAGGCCTCGATAGCTGTGGCCGCGACGCCCACGTGCGGCGCTGTCACTTCTGGATGCCCTCGTCGGTGACGATCTTCGTGGCCCGGCTCTGCTCCTCGCGGCCACCCTCCATGACGATCTGGGTCTGGCGCTCGGCGGACTGGACGGCCTCCGTATCGGCCCCGTGAATCCGGGTCATCTGCTCGATCTGGGTCTGGGCCTCGGCGACGTTGCCCTTGCCCAGCTCGGTCTGGATGACGGTCTGTTTGTGGTCAATGTCGATATCCTCGTTGTGCTGCTGGAGCAGCTCCTCGTCGTCGCTGTACTCCACCGAGAGGGTCGTCGTCGCCGTCTCGCCGCCCGCGGTCAGCGTCACGTCCGCGAGGCGATGCTCGCCCAGTGGTCGCGCCGGCGCGTGAATCTTCAGGACGACTCGCTGGGTCTCCCGGTCCAGCAGGTCGGGCAGCTTGATGACGGCGCTGTTGGCCGACCACTCCGGCGTGACCTCCTGGGTCTGGGGGAGCGCGCGGTACACCTCGCTGACCTCGACGCCGTCGGCGATGTCGAGTTCGAGTTCGGCGTCGGGGGCGACGACGCTGCCGGCCTCCTCGACGGCGTCGCCGAAGAACTGCTCGATGTCGCCCGACGCCTGCAGATGCGTCCAGTCGCCGCGGGCGACGCTTCCCAGCTTGCGGATGGTCTCGCTGCGGTAGTCCTCGCCGATACCCGCCGATTTGATGCGGATGCCGGCGCTGTCTATCTCGCGGGCTAGCGTCTCGAACTCCGGCGGGTCGTGGGTGTTGTCCTTGCCGTCCGAAAGCAGCAGGACGCGACGCGCGGTGTTCTTGTCCGATGGGAGGTCCTTGAGCGTGTCCGCCGCGGCCTGCAGGCCCTGGTACATGTCCGTCCCACCGCCGGCCTGAATGTCGTGGACCTTCTCGACGGCATCTTGACGGGAGATATCTCCCCAGCGGGTCGCGTCCAGCACCACGGTGACCTCGGTGTCGAACGCCACGATGGAGACGTAGTCGTCGTCGTTCAGCAGGCCAAAGACCCACTCGGCCCCGCCGCGAGCGCGGTCCATGTTCCCGCCCTCGTACATCGAGCCGCTCGAATCGATACAGAGTGCGATGTGTCGGACGGGCTCTACGTCCTGCTCGCCCGGTTCGACTTCGATTTCGGCGGTCAGCTTCGCTCCACCAGCGGGAACGTAGGGTCGATTCACGTCGGTCACGACGTTCGCTGTCATACTGCTAGGTCCATCTTGAGAGCTAGTTATAAGTTTTCCCTCCGTTGGTGGTGAAAACTCCGTAAACGGCGACTGTTCAATAATCCTTAATAGGATTACCCCATTCAGTTAATACATGACCGTCGTCAGCGTCTCCATGCCCGAATCGCTCCTCGAACGTATCGACGAGTTCGCCGACGAACACGGCTACACCGGCCGCAGCGAAATCATCCGGGAGGCCAGCCGTAATCTGCTCGGCGAGTTCGAGGACAAGCGCCTCGAAGGACGGGAGCTGATGGGTATCGTCACCGTCCTCTTCGACTACGACACCACCGCCGTCGAGGAGAAGATGATGCACCTGCGCCACGAACACGAGGGGCTGGTCGCCTCGAACTTCCACAGCCACGTCGGCGAACACCGCTGTATGGAGCTGTTCGTCCTTGAGGGGACACTCGAAGAGATATCGACGTTCGTGGGCAAGATCCGCGCGACCAAGGACACGCTTAACATCGACTACTCGGTCGTCCCCGTCGACGAGTTCGGGACGTTCACCGATATGGAGTAAGCGAGGCCGACCGTAGGAAGGCCTCGAAGCGAACCGGCCTCACGCCTCGACTTTCCGACCGACCCACAGCAACGTTCCGACCAGCGCGAGCACCGTCAGCGGGAGCAGCCACTGGAACAGGGTCAGGACGGTCGCGCTCGCCTGCAGGCCCAGGACGATGAGTATCGTCGGCCCGCAGCAGGCAAAGCCCGAGAGGATTCCAGGTAGTCCCGCCGCTGCGCCGGCGCCGGGGCCGAGTTTGCAGGCCGCGGGGCCCCGGTAGGCGACCAGCGAGACGGCCAGGTTCAGGCCGACGAGCAGGCCGAGCAGCGTTCCCAGCGCGATATTCAGCGGCGAGACGAGCAGCTCGACGGGCCCGACGACGGCCAGGGCGACCGGCTCCCACTGGAAGGGACCCCGCAACTGTAGCGCCCGCGTCAGGGGGTCGGCGACGACGGACAGCTCCAGCCCCGAAGGGCCAACTCCGAGGTGGCCGAGTCCGACGAGATAGACCAGCAGGTAGCCCAGCCCGGCGACAGCGGCGGTAGCGCGGCCGTCCCGTCTCGAGAGGGCGCCCCGGACCGCGACCCCACTCTGCCGGAGCAGGCCCAGTGCCCGGTTCCCGGCAGCCTCGCGGCCGCCGGCGGCCTCACCGGACATATGGAAGCTCCGGGTAGAACCCCGCCCAGGCGAACCACATCCCGTCGAAGGCGAGCACCCGCTCCAGCGGGAGCGCGTCCGATGCGTGGACCTCCCCGCCGACGCGGTAGCCGCCGTCGCCGGGCTCGACGCCGACACTGTCGGGGTTCGCGTAGACGTACCCCGTCGAAAGCGTCGCATCCGCCACGGCGACGTGGTCGGTCCCGTCGATGGAACCCGTCAGCACGCGCTCGGACAGCAGCGCTTGCTTGTCGAACGCGAGTGCGCCCGCGTCAGTCCGTGTCCCGATGACGACGCGCTTGGGCGGCACCCGGTCGTCCGACACCAGTGGCTCGAACAGCGTCTCATCGTTCGTGTAGTAGCCCCTCGGCGGGTTGTACTGGCCGTACGGGTCGGAGCCGTAACGGCGCTGGTATCCCGTCTCCTCGGTGAGGACGACGGTGTCCGGATGCGCCCCCCGCCACTCGCCCCACGTGGTCCAGACGACCCGGAACTCCGAGAGGGTCTCCCCCCTTCTGGGACCCCTGATGGCCGTCGCGACCACCTGTGGCCACCAGCTGTCCGTGTCCCGGTCGTACATCGTCAAGTTGGAGTTGACGAGCCGCCCCGAGACGCCGAAGGTCGTCTCCCCGCGCTCGAACCCCTGTGCGGTGCCGGTGAGTGGACAGTACGTCACCGCGACCGGGTCGCCGCCGACGGTGTCGTTGACAATCTCGTGGTGGACGAGGATGTACTGCGGGTAGGCCTTTGCCTCACCGCCGCGTTCGACGCCGAACACCACGTCGCCGTCGGCAAGCGACGCCGCGTCGGCCGGCTGGAACTCCGGCTCGTCCACGGAGGGGATACCGTCTTTCGGGACGCCGCCGTCCGTGATGTTCTCGTTCAGCACGTCGAGTTCGTGGCCGACGTAGAGGTCGCCCTCGGACGCCGGCGGGCCCGGCCCGCTCGGTGTCCCCCCGCCAGTCAGCCCGTCGACGACCCCGCCACAGCCCGCGAGGGCGGCCGCGCCGGCCGCCCCCAGCGCCCCGAGCCAGGCTCGGCGTGTGCGTTGCATAGCTCACGCTACGCCAGCCGTCCACAAAATCTCGCGGTGAGCCCTCAGTAACCGGGTTTAGGACTGGTCACTGACCAGCCCGGCGACCAGCTCGGCCACGGCCTCGAGCTCGTCCTCGTTGACGCCGTGGCCCATCCCCTCGTAGATGCGCTCGTCCAGGTCGCCGTTCAGCAGCTCGAACGCCTCGCTCGTCTCTTTGACCCGCTCCAGCGGGATGTGCGGGTCGACGTCGCTACAGCCGACGAACACCGGCGTCCCCTCGATATCACCCTCGTAGCTCGTCGGGTCGACGGTCTCGCCGATGAGTCCGCCCGACAGCGCCACCAGCCCGCCGTATCGCCGGGGGTTGCGCGCGACGTACTCGCTGGCGAGACAGGCACCCTGGGAAAAACCGAGCAGGAGGACGCGCTCGCGGTCGATACCGGCCGCAACCGCTCGCTCGACGGCGTCGTCGACGGCCTGCAATCCGGAACTGCGCCCCGGCTCGTTGCGCTCGACGGGCGCCAGGAAAGAGTTGGGGTACCAGGTGTTGCGAGCGGCCTGGGGTGCAAGCAGCGTCACACCCTCGCGGTGGACCTCCTCGCCCATCTGGACGATGCTCCGGGCCGTCGCGCCCCGACCGTGGACCAAGATCAAAGCCGCCGTCGCTTCGTCCAGTGGCGTGCCGGCGGTGACGAGCTGTTGGTCCTGATGTGGCCCGTCGGTCATGCGGACCTCCCGGCCGTCGCGTTCGTCGGTCGATAGCTGGCGTCACGTGCTACTTGGCAGGTCATACGCGTGCTAACGCCGGCAATCCATTTGAGTGACCGGTAACACGAACGCTACCGGCTACGACCGGAGGTGCAGTTCGATACCGTCCGGGTCAGTCACTCGAACGCCGTCCCTGGCCACCTCGACCGCGTAGCCTGCTCCTTCGAGTCGGTCGCACGCGGCGGTGACGGCATCTTCGGTCGGCAGGCAAAGTTCGAACCAGTCGAGGCCACGACCGCTCGCCGGTGTCGACCGCTCGTTCCAGACGTTCGCGCCCACGTGGTGGTGGTACTCGCCCGCCGCCAGAAAGAGCGCGCCGTCGTACGTGGTCCGGACTGTCATGCCCAGCGCGTCGTCGTAGAACGCGCGGGCGGCGTCGAGGTCGGTCACCTCCAGATGGACGTGACCCACGTCGGTCCCGGCTGGCACCGCAGCCTCGCCCGTGGCCGCCTGTCGAACCCCGGTCGCGTCAAGCGGCTCCGTCGCCATCCGGACCCCGCCGTCCGGTGTCTCCTCCCACGCCGACCGCGGGCGGTCCCAGTATATCTCGACGCCGTTCCCCGCCGGGTCCCGACAGTACAGTGCCTCACTGACGAGATGGTCGGCCGTCCCCGAGAGTCGCCACTGCCCCTCGAGTCGTTCCAGGGCATCACCCAGCCCACCCCGGGACGGGACCCGGAACGCAGTGTGGAAGAGGCCGGCCGCCGACCGCGGTCGCTCGGGCGTGCTCCGGTCCTCGCGGAGTTCCAGCAGCGCCGTCTCGCCGTCGCCCAGCACCGCTCGCTCGCCCGTGCGCTCGTGAACCACCAGGCCCACCACCGACTCGTAGAACTCGGTCACCTCGCCCAGATTTCTGACGGTCAGCGCGACGCGACCGACACCTGTCTCCGGCGGGAGCGACTCGTCGTCCATATCTACAGTTCACGCGAGACACGGATAGCGGTTGTGTCACTTCGATAAATGGTACCCCAAACGGCTTTCCCGCCCCCGCGCCCACGGCCGATATCGCATGGCCGACATCGACGCGCTCGTCGCCGAGCTGACCCGCACAGAGAAACTCGCGCTCGTTCGCGGAGCAGAAGACCCCGAGGGAACCGCGACCGGCTACCTCCCCGGCGTCCCGCGCCTCGACATCCCGCCGCTCCGGCTCGTCGACGGTCCACTCGGCATCCGCGCCGAGGGCGAACGGTCGACGGCCTTCCCCGCCACGCTCGCCGCCGCCGCGACGTTCGACCCCGACCTGGCCCGTGAACAGGGGGCCGCGATGGCTCGCGAGGCTCGCGCGCACGATCAGGACGCGCTGCTTGCGCCCGGGGTGAACGTGCTCCGCGTCCCCCACTGCGGTCGGAACTTCGAGTATCTCTCTGAGGACCCTGTGCTCGCCAGCGACTGCAGCCGCGCGCTCGTCGCCGGCATCGAATCCGAGGACGTGATAGCGACGGTCAAACACTTCGTCGCCAACAATCAGGAGACGGGCCGCACGACCGTCAGCGCCGACGTCCACGAGCGCACGCTCCGGGAGCTGTATCTCCCACCCTTCCGCGCCGCCGTCGAGGCCGGTGTCGGCTCGGTGATGACCGCGTACAATCGCGTCAACGGCACCCACATGAGCGACCACGAGCCCCTCCTCAGCGACGTCCTCAAAGACGAGTGGGGCTTTGCAGGCTACGTCGTCTCCGACTGGTACGGCCTCGAATCAACCGTCGGCGCGGCCAACGCCGGCCTCGACGTGGAGATGCCCGGTGTCCCGTCCGGTCCCGACGACCCCGACGAGGAGTTCGAGTGGCCCGACGGCATCCCGGACGGGACTCGCGCTGGCCTGTTCGGGGAGCCACTCGCCGCTGCCATCGACGACGGGTCGGTTCCCGCCGACCGGCTGGACGATATGGTCGCCCGCGTCCTCGGGCAGATGGCCCGTATCGGTCTGCTGGACGGCCGCGACCGACCCGGCGAACTGGACAGCGAGCGCCACCGCGACCTCGCCCGCGACGTCGCCGCCCGCGGGACCGTCCTGCTCGAGAACGACGGCGTCCTGCCCCTTTCCGACGACGCCGACGTGGCACTCGTCGGCCCCCACGTCCACGACGCCAAGCTCGGCGGCGGTGGCTCCTCGGAGACGACGCCGTTCCACTCGGTCAGCCCCGTCGACGGCCTCACCGACCGCGCCGGCGGACCCGTAACGAGCGCGCGCGGGATTCCGGAGATAGAGAACGTCTCGCTGTTCGACCTCCTGCCGTTCGTCGACAGCGGCCACGAAACCGACGATTCAGACGGCCCCGACGAAGAACCCTCGCTCGACGCCGCGGTCGCGGCCGCCGAGGACGCCGACGTCGCTATCGTCTGCGTGCGCGACGCGACCACGGAGGCCCGGGACCGCGACAGCCTCGCGCTCCCCGGGCGCCAGGACAAACTCGTCGAGGCGGTCGCCGCCGCCAACGACCGGACCGTCGTCGTCCTCCGAACCGGCGGGCCGGTCGAAACCCCCTGGCGCGACGACGTGGCCGCCGTCGTCGAACAGTGGTACCCCGGCCAGGCCGACGGCGCGGCACTGGCCGACGTCCTCTACGGCGACCGCGACCCCAGCGGGCGCCTCCCCGTCACGTTCGCGCCCGAGGAGTCCTATCCGACGAGCGACGAGCGCCGCTTCCCCGGCGTGGACGACGTCGCTCACTACGACGAGGGCGTCTTCGTCGGCTACCGCCACTTCGACGCGAGCGACGACGAGCCGACCTATCCCTTCGGTCACGGGCACTCCTACACGACCTTCGAGTACGGCGCCGCGACAGCTGTCAGCGATGCCACCGTCGAGGTCACTGTAGAGAACGTCGGGGACAGGGCCGGCCGAGACGTCGTCCAGGCGTACGTGCGACCTCCCGCCGTCGAAGGAATCGACCGTCCGGTGCGTGAGTTCGCCGGCGCACAGCCGGTCGCGCTCGACCCCGGGGAGTCCAGGACCGTTACGCTGGCACTCGACGAGCTCGCGCTCTCGCGGTACCAGGACGGCTGGACCGTCGACAGCGGCCGCTACACGGTCGAAGTTGGCCGCTCTGTTGCAGACATGCGCACGACGGTCACAATCGAGCGATAATCTGACCGTCGTGAGAAATTACTGAAAGACAGCGTTGCCACTCTGCATAAATACGAAAAGCCACCGGGGAGAGATGACTCTCCTCGGTGGCTAATGAATGGTGGCGGCGAATCGGATTTCCCAGAGGCTCGCGCACTCCAGTACTCACCGAAACGCTGGTGAGCTTATCTTCCGTGTTCGGGATGGGTACGGGAGGCAACCTCACCGCTATGGCCGCCTAACGCTGAGTCGTGGAGTCGAACCACGATGGTATACCGCTCTCAGTTGGCAGATGTATTGTACGTGCGATCCAGTTTGCGCCTGGACTCGCTCAGCTGACGAGCGGTTCGTCGGTGAATCGAGTCACAGTGCGTATGAATGATGGCTTTGAGTTGTTAGTGCTCGTGGGCTAAACGCCTCGTTACCTCGGCGCGTACACCCCAAGTCTATCGACCGCGTCTTCTACGCGGACTCTCGGCGGTGTCTCTTTTCCAAGTGGGTTTCGAGCTTAGATGCGTTCAGCTCTTACCCCGTGCTGCGTGGCTACCCGGCACGTGCTCTCTCGAACAACCGGTACACCAGTGGCAGCC
>NZ_RKLQ01000002.1:746569-757954 GCF_019599405.1 Haloarcula salinisoli
GCTCGTTGCACTCGTCTCGCTGGCACTGCGCTCACTTCGTTCGCGCAGTACGTCGTCTATCGCGACGACACTCGTCAGGCAAACAGCTGACGAGCGTCGTCTATCGCCTCGACGA
The DNA here is from genome assembly GCF_019599405.1 of Haloarcula salinisoli. Classification (NCBI taxonomy): domain Archaea; kingdom Methanobacteriati; phylum Methanobacteriota; class Halobacteria; order Halobacteriales; family Haloarculaceae; genus Haloarcula; species Haloarcula salinisoli. Next base: position 746,685 of record NZ_RKLQ01000002.1, read on the forward strand.
GCTTGTCCACTTCTTCTTTCGTGTTGTACACGTAGAAGGACGCTCGCGCGGAGGCGGGGACGCCGAGCTTGTCGTGGAGCGGCTGGGTGCAGTGGTCGCCCGCTCGAATCGCCACGGCCGAGTCGTTGAGGATAGAGGAGAGGTCGTGGGCGTGAACGGAGTTCAGGTTGAACGAGACGAGGCCGCCGCGTTCGACGCCGGCGGGCGGGCCGAGGATGTCGATATCGCCCTCGCCTTCGAGCTGTTCGATGGCGTACTGGGCGAGTTCGTTCTCGTGGCGGCGGATGGCTTCCATCCCGATGTCGTCCAGATAGTCACAGGCCTCCGCGAGCGCGATACCCTGACAGATGACGGGTGTCCCGGCCTCGAACTTCCAGGGCAGCTCGTGCCAGGTCGACTCCTCGAAGGTGACCTTGTTTATCATCATCCCGCCGTAGAGATACGGCTCCATCTCTTCGAGGATGTGCTTCTTCCCGTAGAGGACGCCGATACCGGTCGGCCCGGCCATCTTGTGGCCCGAGAAGGCCAGAAAGTCCGCGTCGATGGCTTCGACGTCCACGGGCCGGTTCGGGACCGACTGGGCGCCGTCGACGAAGATGTAGGCGTCGTGGTCGTGGGCGATATCGGCCAGTTCCGAGACTGGATTCACAGTGCCGAGCGTGTTCGAGACGTGGACGACGCTGACCATCGCGGTGTCCTCGCCGATGAGCTCGCGGGCGTGGTCCATATCTAGGGTCCCGTCGTCCTCGACCTCGATGTAGCGACAGGTCGCGCCGGTCTTCTTGCATATCTGCTGCCACGTGACCAGCGAGGCGTGGTGTTCCATCTCCGTGAGGACGACCTCGTCCTCGGGGCCGAGTTCGTTCAGGCCCCAGGCGTAGGCGACGAGGTTCTCGCTCTCGGTGGTGTTCTTCGTGAAGACGATTTCCTCACGGCCGCCCGACGCACCGATGAATTCGGCGACCCGGTCGTGGGCCTCCTCGTAGGCGATGGAGGCCTCCTGGCTCAGCTGGTGGAGCCCGCGGTGGACGTTGGCGTTCGTGTGGCGATAGTAGTGGGCGATGGTGTCGACGACCCGGTCGGGGGTCTGGGTCGTCGCGGCGTTGTCGAGATAGACGAGCTGCTCGCCACCGAACTCCCGCTGGAGGATCGGATACTCCTCGCGGATAGCCGCCACGTCGAGGGGTTCGACATTAGTCTGTTCCATTAGCTACGAAAAAGGGACGCGCAGTGAACTTTCTTTTGGTTCACCAAAACCACTGTTCGTGTGGACCGAAAATCTCCCCTGACCCCGGGGGGACGCCGTATCACGAGCGATAGTCACAGGGACGGAGCAACCGGCCGCCGGCTGGGACACTCGCCCCGCCCATGGGTCCATTTATCAACAGCTGAAAAATTGGTAAATATTTTGTCCGAGTGGCTGTATTGTATCGGCAGCGATGGGTAACCCAGACGACCGCCGTTCCGACGCGGTGAAAGAGCCCGACGGTGGCGTGATTCAACGCGACAAGGGACAGCGCGCCCGCTCGCTCCGCCCGAACGGGACCCACGCACAGCCCGGCGTCGGTCGCCACGAGGTGCCCGGCACAATCCGCGTCAGCGAGTACCACGCGTACCACCACGCCGACCGGTGGAACGCGGTCGACACACCGCTGCGTGGCGACGAGGATATCGACTGGCTCGCCAGCGACGAGTGGCTCGCTTACGACGTCTACATCCAGGCGGCCGGCCGCTACGAGCTGACCCTCGACGTCGCTGCGGCCGACAGCTTCGGCGGCGGCGACCTCGGAATCGTCGTCGACGACGACCCGCTCCGCCGGGTCGAGTTCGACGCCACCGGTGGCTGGTACTCCTGGGACGAAATCACGACCGAAATCGAGCTCCCTCGGGGAACCCACACTATCCGGCTGGTCGTCTTCGAGGGCGGCTGGAAGCTCAAACAGCTGGCGTTGCGGTAGCTACAGCCAGAGCAGCTGTGCGTGACGGGTCCCGTCCACGTCGAGGACGTTTTCCTCGTCGACGAACCCGTGCTCGACGGCCACGTCCACGCTCTCGGTGCCGACGATGTTGGCGACGCTACAGCGCGCGAGGCTGTCGACGACCTCAGATTCGGAGACCGTCTCGCCGCCGTAGAACTCCTCGGAGACCGTCAGCGAGACGGGGCCGTCCTCGAAGGTCTCGCCCATGACCTCGGCGTCACAGACGGAGACGAGCAGCCCCTCGTCGGTCTCGCGTTCGTTGAGTATCATTCGAGCAGCTGCTGTTCGGCCTCGTCGCGCATCTCCTCGACTTCCTCGGCCAGCTTCTCGGCCTTGTCGTACTCGCCCAGCTCTTCGAGCGCGCGTGCCTTCTCTTCGAGGACGTCGGCGTTCCGGAAGCTCAGCCGAATCGCGTTGTCGAACGCGTCGAGGGCGTCCTCGGCCAGCCCGCGTTCCAGCAGGAAGAAGCCGCGGTTGTACCACGCTTCGCCAAAGCGGGGGTCGATTTCGACCGCTCGCTCGGCGTGTTCCAGGGCCTGTTCGGTGCGGCCCGACTCCCACAGCGCGTACGCGAGGTTGGTCTCGGCGGTGGCGGCGTGGTCGGACTCTTCGTTGAAATTTAGCGCCTCCTTGTAGGCCCCGATGGCGGCGTCCCACTCCTCCAGCTGGGCGTGGGCCGCGCCCTTGTTGGTCCAGGCCTCCTGTTTCAGCCGGTCGTCCTCGGTGAACTGGGCGACCCGCTCGAACGTCTCGGCGGCCTGTTCGTGGCGGTTGATGTGCATATACTCCAGCCCGACGTCGAGGAGCTTCTCGGGCTCGACGGCGTCCGAGGTCACGTTACGTCGGTCGAGCATATCCGTCAGCACTCGTGAGTCGACGGGGTCGACCTTGTCCGGGTCAACTTCGAACTCCGGCGGTTCGAGGTCGAACCCCTCGTAGGGGTCGTCGAACCCCTGTCCTTCCGAGAACTGGTGGTCCTCGCTCTCGCGGTCTGTCATTACCCTCGATTGACGGTCAGGCGGGTTAAGGGCTACGTCCCCCGGACGCTGTGGTTCGTTACGGTTCCGCGTGTCGCTGTCAGGGGGCATCCGGCCCTCGCTCCTCTCTCGGTCAAACTGGCGTTTCACCCATCGGAACGGATTTTTCCGAACCCTGCGGTGTGAACGACATGCGACGTGTGACCGCTGCCATCGCCGCCGGCCTGCTACTCGTCGTCGCCGGCTGTTCGGGCGGTGGCGCTCCCGGAACCGGGACAGCCACCACGACCAACTCGCCGAGCCCGACACCCGCTGTGGCCGACACGCCGACTCCGACCGACGCGCCGGCGTCCAACCAGACACCTGCCGGCGGCCTGACGACGGGGACACTCGACCGCGTGGAACTGCGACTAGAACGGACTGTGATGGGGGCGCCGCCAACGACCGTTCGGGGGAACGTCTCGGTCGGGGTGACCCGGACGACACTCCGGCGTGATATCGGTGACAACCGGACGACACACGAAGTGACGTTACCGTCCAACTGGTCGCGGCGACTCGTCCGGAATCTGGACGACGAGCGGGCCACAGAGCCCGACAACGTCACCGTGGTCAGTGATTACGAGGAGACGTTCACCGCCACGCTCTACTTCGAGACCACCACCGTCGTCGTCCGCACCAGCAGGTACAGCGGTCCCGACTCCATGGCCGTCACCGTCGGCGACGAGCCGACGTACTACTCGGACGACGAGGAACTCGAGCAGGTCGTCGGACAGCTCTACACCCGGCTGTCCACGCTTGAGGACACGTAGTGCCCGTCGACGCCACGACGAACACAGAAGTGCGAGCGGTCCCTTGGTCGGGTATGCAGCGACTGTTCGTCAGCGTCGACCTCGACGGGCTGGCCGACGAGGTCCGGGCCGTCCAGCAACGGTTCGGGGACGCCAGCGGCCTCCGGCTCACCGACCCGGAGCAGGCCCACGTCACGCTGAAGTTCCTGGGCGACACCGACCCCGAGCGCATCGACGACCTCGTGACCGAACTTGAGCGCGCTGTCGCGGACAGCGGCGTCGAGCCCTTCGAGGCCCGACTCGGCGGGCTGGGCGTGTTCCCCTCACGCGACTACATCAGCGTCGTCTGGGTCGGCGTCTGCGACGGCCACGGGGACCGCGAACTGACTGCGCTCCACGAAGCCGTCGAGGACCGAACCACGGCGATGGGGTTCGACGCCGAGGACCACGACTTTACCCCCCACGCCACTATCGCACGGATGGACCACGCCGGCGGGAAAGAGCTGGTCCAGGACACCGTCGAGACCGAGGACCCGGATGTCGGCCGCCTCCGGGTCGAGGAGATACGGCTCACCGAGAGCGTTCTGCGTGAGGACGGCCCTCACTACCGGACCCTCGAATCGATACCGCTCTGACGGCCAGAAATCGGCTCTAGGTCGGCCAAAAACAATCAGATTTATGATAATTGTTATGTCCCTGAGTCCAGTAGACGTTTCATGGTCGTCGTCGAGAACGTCGCCTTCGTCTTCGTCGCGGGATTGCTGACGGCGCTGGCGACCGGGCTGGGTGCCGCCCCTTTCTTCCTGGTCGATGAGTTCTCCGACCGGTGGAACGTCCTGCTGTGGGGTATCGCCTCCGGTATCATGGTGGCGGCGTCGCTGTTCGGGCTGGTCCGGGAGGGGCTGAACTACGGGTCGCCGATTCTCCTGGTCCCGGGACTGCTCACCGGCGTCGCCCTCGTCGTCGTCGGTCACGAGGTGCTGGAGGGGTACGACCACGGGCCACAGAAGTTCGAACAGGCCGATTTCAAGAAGCTGGTGCTCATTCTGGGCATCCTGACGGTCCACAGTTTCCCGGAGGGCGTGGCCGTCGGCGTCTCCTTCGCCGAACTCGGACTGGGCGGTGCCGACGCAGGCGAGACGCTCGCCGTCGCCGGCGTCGCGGTCCCGCTGCTGGCGGTGTTCATGACGGTGGCCATCTCCATCCACAACATCCCCGAGGGGACGGCCATCGCCATCCCGCTCCGGTCGCTGGGCGTCAGCGAGCCGAAGATGGTGTGGTGGGCGGTCTTCTCCTCGCTGCCCCAGCCCATCGGGGCCGTCATCGCCTACTACTTCGTGACGCTGGCCCGGGAGTTTCTCCCCTTCGGCTTTGGTTTCGCGGCAGGGGCGATGATATATCTGGTCGTCACCGAGTTCGTCCCCGAAGCCCTGGAGTACGGGCAGAACCTCGCCGGCGGCGGCAAGCGGGAGCTGCTGACCGGTGTCGTCGCTGGCGTGCTGGCGATGGTCCCGCTCGCGTTTATATGAGCGAGCGCTTCCTGATGACTTTCAGGTCCACGAAGGCCTGCAGCGACTCGTCGAACTTCTCGACGCGGTTCTCCATCCGGTAGCTGGAGTGGTCGACGGCGAAGTAGTACGGGCCTGCCGATTCGACGGACTGGCGGTTCCCGTCGTTGTCGGTGGTCGCCTCGTACATCCCGTCGCCCTCCCGCTGTACAGCCGCCTGACTGAACTCGTTGTTGCCCGGCGGTGTCGCCGCCGGGTCGTCGCCCTGGATGTACGCGTTGTACTGTTCGAAGGCGGACTCGTCGCTAAAGAAGTAGACGTCGAAGGCCTGTTCGGCTCGGACGATGTACTCGATGGCGCCTCCGGTGTCCGAGAGGTCCGGAATCTCTCTTTCCATCCACGCGTTCCCGGGGTCGACGGTGACGTCCTGCTGGACGCTCACGATAACCTCGCCGCCACCGCCGAGGCACCCGGACCCGGCGACGACCATCCCCGTCCCGACCGTCTGTAGCACGGACCGTCTGTTCACAGATGATAGGTGCCGATTTCGGCACTTAACTCTACGCGCCCGCTTACCAACCATGATAACGAAAGCTCCATCTCGTCGGGCAGGAGACGGCGAGCGGAAAAGGAAGGAATTTAAGCCGTGGCACAGAAGGTCCGACACCATGAGCAAGAAGTCGAAGGCCAAGAAGAAGCGTCTGGCCAAACTCGACAACCAGAACAGCCGCGTCCCGTCTTGGGTCATGCTCAAGACCGACCGCGAAGTCCAGCGCAACCCCAAACGGCGCCACTGGCGTCGGGGCGACACTGACGAATAATGAGCGCCGGTGACTTCGAGGAGCGTGTCGTCACGATTCCGCTCCGCGACGCCCGAGCCGAGGCGAACCACAAGAAGGCCGACAAGGCGATGAACCTCATCCGCGAGCATCTCGCCAAGCACTTCTCCGTCGAGGAGGACGCCGTCCGTATCGACCCCTCGATCAACGAGGCGACGTGGGCCCGCGGCAAATCGAGCCCGCCGAGCAAGCTTCGCGTGCGCGCCGCCCGCTTCGAGGAAGAGGGCGAGGCCGTCGTCGAGGCAGAGACAGCGGAATAACCCTTGCTCCGCGCGGCATTCTCCGGGTCGTCGTACGTCGGTGTCTTCGCTCGTGCGACCGACGACTGCGTGCTGGTTCGCCCCGACGTAGACGAATCGCTGGTCGAGGACATCGGCGAGGAACTCGACGTGCCCGCCATCCCCACGACGGTGGGCCACTCCGCGACGGTCGGCGCGCTGGCGACCGGCAACAGCAACGGGCTGCTCGTCTCCTCCCGCGTGCGTGAGCGGGAAATCGACCGCATCCAGGACGTCGTCGACGTTTCCGTCACCGAGTTGCCCGGTCGCATCAACGCCGCCGGCAACGTCGTCTGCTGTAACGACTCGGGTGCCTACGTCCATCCCGACCTCTCGCGTGAGGCCGTCCAGGCTGTACGGGACGGGCTCGGCGTCCCCGTCGAACGTGGCGTCATCGCCGGCGTCAACACCGTCGGGACCGCCGCCGTCGCCACCGACAGCGGCGTGCTCTGCCATCCGAAAGCCACCGACGGCGAACTCGACGCACTCGAGGACCTGCTCGACGTCCCGGCCGACATCGGCACCGTCAACTACGGCGGCCCGCTGGTCGGCTCCGGACTCGTGGCCAACGATTCGGGCTACGTCTGTGGCACCGACACCTCCGGGCCGGAGCTGGGTCGTATCGACGCCACGCTGGGCTACATCGACTGATTCTGCCGGCTGTCGTATCGTCGTTCCAGGTTGCGCCGGCCCCTCGGTTGCCCTTCCCGGAAAACTGCTAATACGCCGCATCTTTTCGACGCTCCGTTTCCGACCGCGAGCGACGCCTGTGGCGGGACCGTTCCACACAATGTGAATATTTATCATGATAGAAGATGAACAGTCATACATGTCAGAGAAAGAACCAACGGTATCGAAACCGAAGCCGCTCGTCTGTCGCCGGTGTGAGTACGCAACGGAGGTACTCAGGACCTCCTGCCCGATGTGTGGCGGTGATATGATATACGAACCCGAAAGCTAGAGCGTGGCCAGGGTCATCGCGTTCAGCGCGACCACGCCCAGCGATATCAGCGCGAAGCCCAGCAGGACAGCCGTGGCCCGGCGGCCGTCGAACCGGGCCCACGCGACGACCACGACCAGCAGGGCGCTGAACTTCAGCAGCCCGATGCCTGGCGTCCCATAGGTCTGGATGAACGCCCGGGCGACGACATTTCCTTCTCCGAGTCCCCGTTCGAGACCGACCATGGTTGTCACGATGTCCAACAGCGACGAGAGGATGACCACCGTCCACAGAACGGTGTGTGACTCCGAGAGCGGCCGCTCACCCGGGAGCCATCCTTCGCCACTGCCGCCCATCGTCGGGCTGTCTCGACCCACTGTTGTCTCTCCCCTGGGTTGGCACCGACATAAGCACTGTTGCCCTCGATTCGACTGCCGTCCCCGACTTCGGGGGGAGGGAGGAAAAACACTGAAGGGGAAGATACTTCCCTGTCCTGCCCGCACCGGAGGGTATGAGCACGTACACTGTTCGCGGTAGTTTCCCGGCCCGCGACGGGCCACAGCAGTTCGAACAGGAGGTCGAAGCGCCCAACGAGGACGTCGCCACCGAGCGCGTCTACAGTAACTTCGGTTCCCAGCACAACCTCAAGCGCACACAGATTTCCATCGACGAGGTGGCAGCATGATGGGCGGCGGTGGCGGTGGCGGCGGCGGTATGCAGCAGCTCCAGCAGGAGATCGAACAGCTCGAACAGGAGATGGAGGCTATCGACGAGGAGGTCGAGCGCCTGCAGGAGAAGCAATCCGACATCGACGACGCCATCGAGGCCATCGACGTGCTGGAGTCTGGCTCGACCGTGCAGGTCCCCGTCGGCGGCGACGCCTACGTCCGTGCGACGGTCGACGACATCGACGAGATCGTCGTCTCCCTGGGTGGCGGCTACGCCGCAGAGCGCGACCAGGACGGCGCCGTCGACACGCTCGAAGCCAAGAAGGAGACCCTGGACGACCACATCGAGGGACTGCAGGACGACAAGGCCGAGGTCGAAGGCGAGATGGACGAGCTCGAACAGCAGGCCCAGCAGATGCAGCAACAGCAGATGCAGCAGATGATGCAACAGCAGGAAGAGCAGCAGTCCGACGAGTAAGGTCCCCATGTTCGATGGACTGAAGGACAAGCTCAGCGGCTTTACCAGCGACGTCGAGGAAGACGTCGACGAGGAGGCCGTCGAAGAGGACGTCGAGGACGATGCGGCCGAAGCGGAGGCAGCTGACGAGGACGCTGTCGCGGCCGAATCGGAACCCGAAACAGCGGCGGAAGACACTGGAGACGAATCACCGGCCGAGACAGAGTCGGCCGATAGCGACGACGCCGCCGAAGCCGATGCCGCCGAAGCCGAAACGGTCGACGACACTGCCGAGGCGGACACCGAAACAGTCTCCGAGACCGACGAAGTCGACGGCGAGGCTGCCGATGAGGCGGTCGAAGCCGACACCGACTCTGACGACGGTGGAGCGGCCAAAGCGGACGCCCCAGCGGACGACGAGGCTGACGCGGACACCGACGACGTTCCGAGCCTGGCACCCGACGACGAAGAAGACGGGGACGACGGCGGTCGCAGCTTCACCGAGAAGGCCAAGATCATGGCCACGGGGAAGACGGTCATCGAGGAGGAGGACCTCCAGAACCATCTGGACGACCTCGAACTCGCCTTGCTCTCTTCCGACGTCGAGATGAGCGTCGCCAACGAGATACTCTCCGGCGTCGAGGAGAACCTCACCGGGGAGACGCGCCGGCGCCTGTCCAGTACTGGCAATCTCGTCCGGGACGCCCTGCGAGAGGCGCTGTTCGACGTCATCAGCGTCGGGCAGTTCGACTTCGACGAGCGGGTCCAGACGGCGGACAAGCCCGTGGTCATCATCTTCACCGGCGTCAACGGCGTCGGGAAGACCACGACCATCGCCAAGCTCTCGCAGTACTTCGAGGACCGTGGTCTCTCGACGGTGCTTGCCAACGGCGACACCTACCGGGCCGGTGCCAACGAGCAACTGGAGAAACACGCCCAGAACCTGGGCAAGAAGATAATCACCCACGAGCAGGGCTCTGACCCGACGGCCGTCGTCTACGACGCCGTCGAGTACGCGAAGGCCAACGACGTGGACGTCGTGCTTGGCGATACGGCCGGCCGGCTCCACACCTCCGACGACCTGATGGCCCAGCTCGCCAAAATCGACCGTAACATCGACCCCGACATGACGCTGTTCGTCGACGAGGCCGTCGCCGGCCAGGACGCGGTCAACCGCGCCCGCGAGTTCGACGACGCGGCCGAGATAGACGGCGCGATACTCACGAAAGCCGACGCCGACCCCCAGGGCGGGGCCGCCATCTCGGTGGCCCACGTCACCGGCAAGCCGATTCTCTTTCTCGGAACCGGGCAGGGGTACGACGACCTCGAATCCTTCGACCCCGAGGCCATCGTCGACAGTCTCTTCGACGAGTGAGGGCGTCGGCTCCTAATCGCACGCTACTCGGCTGTGCTTCCGGATACTGCCACTCTGCGTCTATATTTGTACCAGATAGCGGCGAGTCTCCCTGGAATTAAAATCCGGTTTACCCACCGTATACTGTCTCTTACCATAAGCCCTGGCGCAGACGAGCCTATCGATGCAACGGAACAGCAAGACTCGACGCGGTGTACTGACAGTCGCCGGCGGCGCGCTGGTCGCCCTCGCCGGCTGTAGTAACAGTGGCGGGCAGAGCGGGACGCCCACCGAAACCGGCACCGAGTCGGGCGAGATGGCGTCGACGGACACCGAGACGGCCGAGCCCACGGAAACGGAGGCCGAGCAAGCGACCGAGGACGAGACCGAGACGCCGATGGGGGGCGACGCGATGCTCCGGGTCGCCCACCTCGCGCCGGACGCGCCGAACGTGGACGTCGCCGTCGACGGTACCGCCGTCCTCACGGACGTTCCGTTCGAGACGGTGAGCGACTACCTGTCGCTGACCACCGGGGAGCACCAGATTACCGTGACGCCGACCGGCGGGTCGGAGGCGGTGTTCGACCAGACCGTCTCGCTGGCGAGCGGGCGCCAGACGGCCGCGGCCATCGGTGAAGTGTCGGGCCAGAATCAGGCCTTTACCGTGACGCTGCTGACCGACGACGCGGGCACGGCGGACACCGGCAACACGAACGTCCGGGCCGTCCACACGATTCCGGACGCCCCCGCCGTCGACGTCACCTCCGGCGAGACGGTCATCGCCGACATGGTCGAGTTCGGCGACGCCGGGGAGTACGTTACGGTCCCCTCGGACACCAGCACCGTCGAACTCCGGCCGGACAGCCTGGCCAACGACGAGGAGCCGGTCGGTACCTTCAGCGTCGACCTGACCGACATGGCCGCCCAGACCGTCTTCGCGACGGGGTATCTCGAACCCTCCGGCGGGCAGCCAGAGGCCCGGCTCGTCGTCGCGACGGACGCCGAACCCGACGGCATGACCGGCGGGACCGAGACCGGCACGGGGACGGCGACGCCCACCGGCACCTCGTCCGGGATGTGACCCCACAGCGGTCGCCCAGTCTCGCGTGGGCGCTGTCGTCGTGACTGTGCCGGGTCAACCGTCACGACACCTTCCGTGTCCCCGCTCGCTCTTTCCGAGGAACCTCACTGCGTTCGATTCCTCGCTTGCTCTACGGGTCCCTGCTCTCTGGCTCCCTGCGGTCGCCGGTTCGCTTCGAGACCTCCCGCTGGTCGGTCTCGCTACGCTCCCCGTTCCGCTTCGAGGGACTTCGCTCTGCTCAGTCCCTCGCTTGCTCGCGGGTCCCTGCTCTCCGGCTCCCTGCGGTCGCCGGTTCGCTTCGAGACCTCCCGCTGGTCGGTCTCGCTACGCTCCCCGTTCCGCTTCGAGGGACTTCGCTCTGCTCAGTCCCTCGCTTGCTCGCGGGTCCCTGCTCTCCGGCT